>CAZVUR010000001.1:0-42165 GCA_964629385.1 uncultured Candidatus Saccharibacteria bacterium
CAAATCATTGCAGATTTGCGTGATTTAGATAAAACCGATGGCCATGACCAACGCCTGGCACGAATTGAAAAACTCGCCGAACTTGAAACTGTAGAGAGCCAACTGATTGATAAGCAGTCATACTTGGCAAACGCCAAGCTATTTCCGCGAAAGCGTGACGCACTACGCGTAGCTATTGGTTCAGTCGTAGAACTCATCGACTCCAATGGCCGCATGTTGCAGTACCAGCTAGTAGATAGCATAGAAGCCAATCCGTCTGACGGCCGAATTTCTGCCAACAGCCCACTTGGCCAAACGCTACTTGGTCGTACTATCAAAGAAACGATCCAGTGGGGTAATAAGCTTACACCCAATCAGCTGACCCTTGTGCGAATTTCTTAAAGGCAGTTATTTTACCAATACAAATGCCGCTCGTAGCCCACGTGAGCGGCATTTTGCTATACTATACGCATGCCAACGTTTTCTTTTGATATAACCTCAGACTACGACAAAGCCGAGATGAACAATGTATTCGCTCAGGTCGAAAAAGAAATTTCTAACCGCTACGATTTTAAGGGCACACCTGCTGGTATTGAGTGGCTAAGTGATAAATCTGGCTTAAAAATTATTGGCGAGAACGAATGGCAGTGCGACGCCGTGCTTGATATCGTGCGTAAAAAATTAGCTGCCCGCGAACAAAGTTCAAAAGTACTTGATCTTTCAAAAGAACCTATCGTTCAAAATTTAAAATGCACACGTGACATAACTTTTAAAAGTGGCTTAAAACAAGATGATGCCAAAATCATCGCTAAAAAACTTCGTGATGAACTGCCGAAAGTAAAACCACAAATTCAAGGTGAGGAAATTCGTGTCAGTAGTAGCAGTAAGGACGACTTACAAAAAGCCATGCAACTACTTAAAGCAACTGAGTTTGATTTTCCGTTGCAATTTGGCAATTTCCGTTAATTTCTTCAGGGGTGGATTTTAATAGAGTAATTCGCTATAATTGCTCATGCACTTTACTTCATAGTATTGGGGTGTCGCCAAGTGGTAAGGCACATGGTTTTGGTCCATGCATTCGGGGGTTCGAATCCCTCCACCCCAGCCATGAGTCTTCGAATAGACAGATGCAGAGGTGAACACTTCGTTCACCTCTGTTATTTTTGTGCAATCAGGGGTTCCAGAAACAATATCTGCGTAAGTTGGTGCTTTGTTAAATATTAGCCCAAAATACTTCGCTTGTAGCACCGGATTACAGTGGTGAAGTAGTAGTTCATCCAGGTGTTCCAGAAAATATCTGACTCGTTGCATAATTTCCTCCATATTGTTAGGTTTCTGTGGTTTTTGTACCTTTCTCTCGTCTTCGAGTTGTCTGATTTCAACTTCCAGTTTTGCAATATCCTCCTCCATATACTTGATTGCTGTTTCTGAGTTTAAGAACTTTATCTTATCGACTGATTGACGGATTTGACCGTACAGCTCAGTAAGGCGTAAATCTATGGCTACCGCAGTCGCATGTTCGGCTAGAAGTTGTTTATCAAAAGCCGTGCCGACTGCGCTCATGAGTGCATCAATGTAATCATCCGAGATGCGCAGATTCTTCACAAAGTTCTCAATCGTCGCGTCAAACTCCTTCTTTGTTTTGCGGAAATAGTGACCTCGATGATCGCAGTGATAAGCAGGATAGTAACCGCCGTGACGGCCGCGCGAGGCACTACCATAAAGCGGTTTTTCGCACTCAGGACACATCACGATGCGCTTGTAAGGGAACTCCGAATTTTTTACGCCCTTATTAAGGAGATGTTCCGGTATCTTACGTCTGGTGATTGTAATTTCACTTCCACTCTCCGTAATTACAAACTTGTCTCGATTAGCTTTGTTCCATATCGATACAGAGATGAGGCCATCAAATTGGCAACGGACTGGTTTGCCCTGCGTCCATTTCTCGGGATTAATGCCAGCGTACACAGGATTCTCAAAAGGCTTGATGTTTATACCCCTAGGGGGTATTATTGAAGTATGAAGAAAGAGCTAAAGCCACGCGCGATTCGTCGTCTTAAGATTATCGAAGGTCAGATTCGCGGCCTGCAAAAAATGGTCGAAGAAGACAAGTACTGTATCGACATTATTACCCAGGCCTCGGCAATTAAAGAGGCACTATCCGGCGTCGAAGATTTATTGCTTGAGAATCACTTGAGTACCCATGTTATTCACCAGATTAAAAGCGGTGAGGATGCGCAGGCGACCGAAGAGATTCTAAAAGTATATAAATTGAAGCGAAAAAAATAAGTATAGGGATTTAGGAGGGGTAAGAAATGGCAAAGTACACATGTCCGATGCATCCAGACGTTACGAGCAATGAACCGGGTTTATGTCCGAAATGCAACATGAATCTTGTATCGGATGATGGCACAGAAGATAAAACCGACGATGATCATGGTCACAGCAACTCATCGGTCACAGCGCATAACAGCGTATACGCTTGTCCTATGCATCCAGATGTTACATCGGATAACCCAGGTATGTGTCCAAAGTGCCACATGGCACTCGAAAAGAAGAAGCAATCATCACATGCTCAGCACGACCATCATGACAAGCATGCTGGTCACAACCCAAACATGTTTAGGCAGAAGTTTTGGATTAGTTTGCTACTGACTATTCCGACATTGATATTTTCTCCGATGATACAGGGTTGGTTTGGGGTTAATCTGACATTTACTGGTAGTGAATATATCTCAGCAATCTTCGGCATCATTATATTCTTTTACGGTGGCATGGTGTTTCTAAAAAGTGCCAAAGCGGAGCTTGCGGCTCGACAGCCGGGTATGATGACACTGATTTCGATGGCGATAACAGTGGCGTTTGTCTATAGTACGCTCGTAACGCTCAAGCTCGTTAACGGCATGGACTTTTGGTGGGAACTTGCCACACTGGTGACGATTATGTTGCTCGGACATTGGCTAGAAATGGCATCAGTGGAAAGTGCCCAGGGCGCACTCAACGAGCTTGCCAAACTGCTGCCTGATGAAGCGGAGCTGATCGAACATGGAAAAAGTCGCAAGGTCTCGGTAAGTCAGCTTAAGGTAGGTGATTCTGTATTGGTTCGCCCCGGCGCGCAGGTTCCGGTAGATGGAAAAGTCATCAAAGGTAGTTCTGAGGTTAACGAATCAATGCTAACCGGTGAATCAAAGCCGGTGAAGAAAACAGTCGGAGCTGAGGTTATTGGTGGGACGATTAATGCAAATGGTGCTTTAACGATTGAAGTTACGAAAGTTGGCGGCGATACGACGCTGGCCGGCATTATGAAACTGGTTGAAGATGCCCAAACTAGCAAGTCAAAAACTCAAGTGCTGGCAGATAAAGCGGCCTTCTACCTGACATTTGTTGCGCTTGGTGCGGCACTCCTGACATGGATAGGCTGGTGGATGGCTGGTGCGTCGGCGGACTTTATTTTTGAACGAGTTGTCACCGTACTGGTAATTGCCTGTCCGCATGCGCTTGGTCTGGCTATTCCTCTCGTCACGGCTATCTCTACGACACTCGCAGCGAAAAATGGGTTGCTGGTACGGGAACGTATGGCACTTGAATCGGCACGTAATATCGACGTCATACTATTTGATAAGACAGGCACGCTTACTAAGGGTGAGCAAGGCGTGGTTGGCATCCTCGCCAAAGACCAGAGCCGTACTTTGAGTATTGCTGCTGCACTTGAACGCGAATCAGAGCATCCGATTGCAAAAGCAATTTTCCAGTACGCACACGATCAAAATGTGCCGGAAACTCACACCACTGACTTTTCGGCACTTTCTGGCCGTGGTGTACGAGCTAAAGTTGATGGCAAAACTGTGTATGTCGGCGGTCCGAGACTACTTGAAGAGTTGAAACTGAAGCTTGATAATGAATTACAAAAGGCAGCAGATGAAGCCTCAAACGACGGAAAAACAGTTGTGTATGTCGTCGAAAACGAGACCATTCTCGGTGCAATTATGCTAGCTGATGTTATCCGCGAAGAGTCCAAGGAGGCCGTTACTCGGCTGCACAGTATGGGCAAACGCGTTGCGATGCTAACAGGAGACAGTAAGGGCGTGGCGGCTTGGGTTGCCAAAGAACTCGGCATCAAAGAGTACTTCGCCGAAGTCCTGCCGGAGAATAAAGCCGAAACGGTCAAGAAGCTACAGGCTGATGGCAGTCGAGTTGCCATGGTTGGCGACGGCGTGAACGATGCGCCTGCACTAACACAGGCAAATATAGGCATTGCGATTGGTGCTGGTACGGACGTGGCGATTGAGTCGGCAGGTATCGTGCTAGCGAGCAGCGACCCGCGCGGTGTGGCGAAGATAGTCACGCTTTCAAAAGCAACCTACCGTAAGATGCTGCAAAACCTTGCCTGGGCAACTGGTTACAATGCCCTCGCGATTCCATTGGCCGCTGGCGTCACTTCGGCATTTGGTTTTGTCCTCTCGCCAGCATTAGGGGCAGTACTAATGTCACTTTCGACGATTATTGTTGCTATCAATGCTCAGTTCTTACGACGGATTAAATTATAAGGAGCTAACCCATGCATAACCACGACGAACACGAACATCATCACCATCATCATAATACTGACACTGCTGATATTCCTGCCGACCGTATGGCCGTCTGTCCAGTAACAGGCGACGCAATCGATACAGCAGAAGCTGAAAAGCTTGGACATTTCAGGGACGTGGACGGCCAGCGAATGTATTTGTGCTGCGATACATGTGTACAGCTGTTCGATAAAAATCCTGAGCAGTACGTAGATCATCATCTTGGCCACGAACATCACCGGCATATTCCGACAACAGGCACACTTCGCTTGAAGGAAAAAGAACACCTGACAGATAATGTTTGGGCGTTTCGTTTCACTACCGACCAGCCGCTATCGTGGACACCGGGTCAATTCATTCGTATTGAAATTCCTCATGACAACCCTGACGGTGAAGGCACTAAACGATGGTTCACTATCTCATCAACGCCACATGATGGCTTTATCCAAATCACGACTCGTGTGACCGATACTTCGTTTAAGCGAGCATTAGCTGCTCTCGAAGTTGGCGAAAAAGTACAGCTCATCGAGCAGCCAGATGGCGATTTTGTCTGGAAAGAGAGCGATAAGCCGTTAATATTCGTCGCAGGAGGTATCGGGATTACACCATTTTACAGCATGCTGAGGGCGCAAGGTCATAGCAGGCTACCGGTATCTGCTACGCTTATCTACAATGGACGAACAGAGGATTTACCATTTAAGACAGAGTTTGAAGAAGCAAGTAAGCGTCATCCGGAGTTTACCGTGCATTATATTATCGGTGAGCCAGTTAGCATCGAAAAGCTGACTGAAATTGTACCAGCCATCAACACATCACAAGTTTATATTTCAGGCCCCGAATCAATGGTTGAGACACTCGGCAAACAGTTAGAAGACAATGGGTTGGCTAGCAATAATCTCCATCAAGATTTCTTTCCTCATTACAACGAAGCGAATTACTAGAAATATGACACATGGTGCTACTTACGGTAAAATAAAGATATGAAGAGAGTCTTCCGTGGAATTGTTTCGGTGTTCATGCTGACAGTGCTTAGCGTACTGTCGTTAGGTGTACACGCAGCCGCAGCACAGACGATGAACATGAAGCACTCGATGGGGGGTGCATCCCATCAGATGAGCTCATCTAGCTGTTTTACTGCATGCACGACAGCAACACTCCACAAGGAGGACATTCTCAAAGATAGTGAAAAGGATGAGGACGATGAGCTCCAGCCTCCGTTTTATGTCCAATTTCAAGCATCGCCCATGTTGGCTTCGGAGGAAATACATCGTCAAGAGGCAAAGTCTGCCATAGATCGAGAGCCACCTCCTGGCGGCGCACCTGCTTATATAGAGCTGGCTGTTTTTCGCGCCTGAGAATCACTATTTATGCATATTTGATAAATAGTTAACTTAGGAGTAACCATGAACAATAAGAAATTCTTTACTATAATTGCTGCTGTGATTGTTTTGGCAGTCGGCGGTGCCGCACTGTATTACGGTCTACGTGGCGACACAACTGCGCCGAATAGTTCTGATATGTCCGGTATGAACCACTCTATGAACAATAGTGACTCATTAGTTGACACGAGTAGTACTACTTACAAGCAGTACGCAGCTCTGACGGGAGAAGAATATGACCGGAACTTCATTGCTAATATGATTGTTCATCATGAGGGCGCTGTTAGTATGGCCGAACTTGCATTAGCCAATGCGAAACATCAGGAGTTTAAAGACATGGCAAATGACATCATCTCTGCTCAAAATGAAGAAATTAGCCAGATGAAGTCATGGCAGCAGGCTTGGGGCTATCCATCATCAAGTGGGGATAATATGATGGATCACTCTGCAATGGGTATGATGAGTGAGATGTCCGGAATGGAAGACGCACTAAAAGGCAAAACTGGTGATGAATTCGATAAGGCGTTTATCGAGCAAATGGTTATGCACCATCAATCAGCGATAGACATGGCTGGACCTGGTGAAGAGAATGCCGAGCATGAAGAACTGGGAGATTTAACAAAAGCCATTGTCGTCGCGCAGACAAAAGAAATTAAACAAATGAAACAATGGCAGTCTGACTGGGGCTACTAATGAAACGAGCGCTAGTAGCAGGCTTTCTAGCTGTGGCTGCATTGGGTGTAGCGGGTTGGTTCTTATTCAAAGGCCAACCTGCGTCAACACCCAGAGAGGCCAACGGTAACGCTCAAAGGCAAGAACAGACCTCGAACCCGAACGAACATGACTTCTTTGATGTTGACTTTTCTCGAAAGATGATTGTTCACCACCAGCAGGCCATAGAAATGACCGATGCGATACTGGTGACTTCAGCAAATCCAACGATTCGCGAGCTTGCTACTTCGATACGCCAGAAACAGTCTGAAGCCGAGCAGCGGTATAAGGACTGGCTGAATGAGTGGGGTGAAACGTATACCAATTTATCGGACTTCCCACAAATGGACGGGCATGATATGTATCCATCGTATCCGGGCTTAGTGCCCGCAGCGAGTATGAGTAAGCTTAAGTCTGCAGCGGGCACCGAAGCAGATGAGCTGTTCGTAAGCTTAATCACCGTACACCATCAAGGCGGCATCGAGATAGGTGAAATGAGTAGGAAACTTCAGTACGGCAAGCTCATCGAATATAAGAATAAAGTCTTTAAAAGCTATCAAGACGACCTTGATAGGCTCAAGTTGTTATAAAGGAGCATGAATGAAGATTAGTAGGAATAAGATATTCATAGTCATTGTGACTATACTAGCGATTGTTGCCGCAGCCATTTGGTATTTTGGTGTGTTTTCGATTAAGCCCGAGAAGGTCACTCCCGCTAACGATGCAGCAAAAACAAAGCAGACTAAGGAACAAGTTTCGGATAGTAAGTTTGCAACACTTACAGGCGATGCCTTTGATGAGGCCTTCATCGCTGATATGCTTGCTCATCACGATGGAGCAATCACTATGTCGGAGCAGGCACAAGCTATGACGGCACATGAGGAAATTAGAACTCTCGCCGGTAATATTACGCAAGCGCAATCAATGGAAATGATTCAAATGCGTGAATGGCAGCAAGCATGGGGCTTTAAGATCACGAATAGTGGCGGTCACATGAGTCATGGCGGAGGCGGAATGGAGATGGCGGGCGACATGGTTGAGATGCAAAACAAACTAAATGATTTAACTGGTGAAGCTTATGACAAGGAATTTCTTAAGCAAATGATCCTTCATCACGAGCAAGCCGTAGATATGGCTAAATATGCGGACAGTAATGCCAAGCGTCAAGAGATAAAAGACTTAGCCAGTGTCATCATTACGGCCCAAAAAGCAGAAATACAACAGATGAAACAGTGGCAAGATAGCTGGGGCTACTAGTACATGCATAACAAGAGTACGATCATATTTTTAGTAATTTTCTTGCTACTACTAGGGGCTATTGGTAGTGGTATTTGGACGGCGCTTAACAATCGTCAAGCTCAGCCAACTCATGACACGCAAACCTCCGATGAGGCCAAAGTGTTTACGCAAAATGAGGTTGCCGAACATGCGACAAAGGATGATTGCTGGACGATTATTTCTGGTGACGTATACGATCTGACAAAGTTCATCAACCGCCATCCTGGTGGTAATGAAATACTTCGAGCATGTGGTGTGGACGCTACTGATCTATTTAACTCTCGAATGACTACCGCTGGCCAGCCTGTCGGCTCGGGTTCCCCGCACAGTCAAGTGGCACGCGAGCAGTTGGCGCAACTAAAAATTGGAGTATACAGTCAAGAATAATCAAGAAACAGTCAGCCTTAGCAGGTTTACGTCATCGTTTGCGGCAAAATAGAATAGTTTTGTGTCGTTATTGATTTTCATTACATATTTAATCTTTTTTAACAAAGTTTTAAAAATACGTAGTAGAATTTGCAATATTACCAAAAGTGTTACAAATACTCATGAGTTCGAAACACGTCCACTAGCCCCATACCATTATTGACAAATAATACAACTTATGCTAATATAATATTGATGTCCTAGCTTTGGAATCCGAGATTTCTCCACTCGACAAGAGGAGGCGAGGAGTTAACATGAACACGCAGACCCTGGTCGAGTTCGACCAGAGCCAGGCCCAGACCTACAACGCGCTCTACGTCGTGAAGCAGGCCGTTCTCGTTCCCGTCCCGGACGGCATCGAGACGGTCATCAACGCGGAGTGGGGCGAGGAGCAGAAGTTCGTCGGTGCCTGGTACGGCATCTACGTCGACGGCGCGATCGTCTACGGCTCCGCCAAGAAGGAGTTCGACGACAGCCACGGCAAGACCGACGAGCTCGAGAACGGGTACTTCAAGGACACGCCCATCAGCGCGTACCAGTACCACGGCCCGACCGCACGAGTCCAGACCGTCCTCGCGGACGGCACCGTCGAGACCGGGAACACCATCTCGGACGGCGACTGGCTCGTGAAGTGGCCGGCCGGCGAGGTCGGAGTCCTGAAGGACGACAACTTCCGCAAGCGCTACCAGGTCAACTGATCCACATGAGGCGCAGGCTGAGGAGGATCAAGCACGGGATCTTCGGACACCCCCGCGAGGACATGATCTTCGGCGACATGGTCGAAGGCAACACCTGCACGTCGTGTGGGTGGAACTTCAAGCGGGCCGACATCACCGTGGGCTGACAACAACCCCAACTACACCCTCAGGAGAGGAGAGCACCCGAGCATGGGAGCCCCTCGAATGAGGGTGCTTCCATATCTAAATGTTCCTGAAACACATCCACCAGCCCCAGCCAAGCTTAAGTATTATAAATAGGCCTTTTGGGTCTATTTTGTTATTATCGTTTTAGTGAAAAATTTAATGAACAAAAAGATCGCAAATCAATCCAAGCGTAATATTCTTTTCCTATACATATTATTTTTTGTTGGAGTTCTGATTTTTCTTTACGCAATTTTTGTGACATTGCGATACGTTCTTACTGAATCTTGGTAGTATTCTTCCTGAAACACATCCACTAGCCCCAGCCAAGACGCTTATGGTTTAAATACTTCATTCGGAAGTCTATTTGTTTATGCTTGCAATTCCTTATTATTAAACGGTAATCTATATTTACACGTTCCACACCGAGCTAAGGAGAGTGCGATGGACGTGAGTATCAAACCAGCAGATAAGCAGGCGCGTGAGGCAGTCATCAAGGCGCGCGAAGACAAGGAGGCTGCTCGGGTTGCGCGCAAAGAGAAGCGCAAGAAGCGGAAGGCCGAGAAGCGAGACCCGGTCGTTGCCAAACGGCTCAGGCGGCGGATCGAGAAAGAAGTTCTCGCTGATCTTCTCACCGAGAAGCGGTGCTACCTCAATGCTCAGCCTTCGACCGGCCAGTATGTGATCGACACGCGAATTCGCTACGGCTGGACGCTGAAGCGGAAGTGGCGTTACGACAAAGACACCGTCGAGCGAATCTTCCTGGAAGTGCTCGCAAGTCACAACGGTTTCGAGCACAAGGCCGACTACCGTTGTCAGGGCCCGTGGTGGTGTGTCCGAATCGATGTTCAGTACACCCTGCTGGACCACTCAAGTACACCCTCATGAGAGGAGACGCGACCAAGTTGGGAGCCCCTCGAATGAGGGTGCTTCCATATCTAAATGTTCCTGAAACACATCCACTATCCCCAATTGTGGGTTAGATGATTGACATAATATTATTTATTTGTTATAATATATTTAAGACGTGACTTTCACGTCCGAACCGAGTGAGAAAGGCATTCAGATGCCGAAGTACGCGTTCAACAGCAAGAAGATTGTCGACCTCGTCGACGAGGACGAGGACTTGGTCCGGATCCTGGACCAGAAGACGGTTCGGGCTGACAACGTCCAGATCAAGGGCTACCCGACCAAGATGGACGGCCATCTCTACCCCGTCAACTTCGTGCTCACCACTTCGAGCTACTACTACGAGGTCTCCATCTACCTGGAGACCGCCGAGATCCAGAAGTGCGACATCTCCAGCTCCAGCGTGATCGAGTCCGACGTGTTCACTGCGCTGGACGACTTCACCGAGAAGCTGATGGCAATCCTCGAGGAGGTCGAGTCCGCCGAGAAGATCGCCGCCGTCTGAATCAGCTCGCTCAACTACACCCTCATGAAAGGACAAGCGCCTGCAACAATGGAGCTCCTCGATTGAGGGTGCTTCCATTTGTAAATTCTTCCTGAAACACATCCACTAACCCCAGCCATAGAAAAAGACTGAGCATCTGCTCGGTCTTTTTCTATAACTCGGGCCGGGACTACGAGCCCCCGATGCTTTTGCAAAGCAAAAGTCGGGGAGTTCGGCGTAGCGCAGCGATGATAAGAAAGCACCGAAGGTATTTTCTTATCAAGCAAGCGGAGGAGGCCTCATGGCAGATATCCCTCCACCCCAGCCAAGATGCTTATGTTTAAAATGACGAGAAATCGTCATTTTTTATTGCTAAAATGATAAGTATGAAATCAGTCGCTAAGCTTTTAATCAAGAATGGTAATGAGTTTTTAATGATGTACAGGAGTGATCATCCAACCTTTGGTATTGACCCTGATCTACCTGGCGGAACAGTGGAAGGAAGCGAGACCGTACTTCAAACCATGCTGAGAGAAGTCTACGAGGAGATCGGTGTAGTAGTTGAATCAAGTAAAGCTAGTGAAATATTCTCAGGTAACGACTATTCGGCACATGGGACTTACTATTCTCTGTTTATTACAGAGGTCGAGGACAAACCAGAGATACGCATGAGCTGGGAGCACTCATCGTATGAGTGGCTCAAGGAGTCGGAGTTTATAGAAAAGGCGGCTAGCGCAAAAGATACCTATATGCACATGGTTAGTGAGGTTCTAGCGTCGTATTCAATGTCATAATATTCCTGAAACACATCCACTAGTTCCAGCCACGCTAAAGCATTACAAGTAAGTGCCAGAGAAATCCGGCACTTACTATTTAGCGCAGCTTAGCTTTCAATAGCAATCTGCTTTGGCTTTGGTAGTTCTTTAAACTGGATAGATACTTTCAGAACACCATCTTTCATCTTAGCCTTAATAGATTCTTCATCTGCAGCTTCTGGCAAGCGAATGCTGCGGTAAAAGCTTGAAGAGCTTTCGCGCACAATATACTTTTTGTCTTTATCCTTTTCTTTCTCATGTCGCTCGGCACGAATAACCAAGTTTCCTTTGTCAACATTAATAGTTACGTCTTTTTGATCAAAATTAGGTAAATGTGCTTCGACATGAAGTTCTTTGTCGTCTTTTGACGTATAAACATCTGTTGCTGGCAGTTGCATTGTACGACCCGGCGAAAACCAATCGTCTGAAAAGAATTGTTTTTGTAAGGCTTGGATTTCCGCAAACGGATCAAATTTAATTAAGCTACTCGTCGTAACCTCCTTTCATTTGATTGTTAGTGCGAAAAGGATAAACCTTTTCTATTTCCGTTATAGCAAAATTAGCACTCTCATGTCAAGAGTGCTAATCAAAGTATGGAATTTGCCTGCTTCACCTGTGATGTACAGTTCGTTATAACGATGTGATGATTATATATTTTGTAACTGTGCTAATATTATTGCGTTTTAGTTTAATTACCATAACTTGCTGAACCCAAAGCAACAAGCATGTATTGCGTATAGCAATTTTTAGCGCATAATTAAGCCATACATGAAAACCATGATTTTAGGTGTATCACTCAAGCAGTTACTTACAATATTTGTCGTAAGCCCGCTACTGTTCGTGCTTACAGTGTACGCCGTAACGTCTATTGTGATTCAGAGCTGGGCTGTGGCAATAGCTGGCGTTTTGTTGATTCAACTGTTTCAAGTGGTGTGCCAAGTAATTGTGAGTAAGTTAATACGCGTGTTTGGCGTTTTTATATTGTTAATAAACTGCTTTATTGGTTATGGGCTTGCCTTATGGATAGCGCTACTATTTCTGCCAGGTTTTGAAACAGTCACACTTGGCGAAAGTATTATGATTGCATGGCTTTATGCCCTTATTGTCACCATTATTCAATGGGCATTTGTGGCATCATCTGATGATTTTTTACTCGAGCAGTTTATTCGTACCTCAAAAAAATCCTCGCCCAAGGCATATGATAGCCCAGGGTTTATTTTTGTTCAGCTAGACGGCGTTTCTTCGCACCTACTTGATTGGCAGTTAAAAACTGGCAACATGCCAAACATTGGCCGCTTGGTGCAATCGGGTGAGTACGCATTTGAAACATACCGCACCCAAATTCCATCAACCACCCCGGCATCACAAGCTGGCTTACTCTTTGGCACGAATGACCAGATTCCAGCATTTAGATGGTACGAACGCCAAACAGGCAAGCTTATCGTTGCTAATCAGCAATCAGGCGCCCAGCTAATCGAAAAGCGACTAAGCACTGGTAATGGGTTATTGGCCGACGGCGGGGTAAGCCTGGGCAATCTTTTTAGCGGTGACGCAGCCGAAAGCATTATGGTTATGAGCAAGCTCCAGGGTAATACCGGCTCAAAGGCCACCATGGGGCAATATTCTCGCTACTTATCAAGTCCGCATGGCTTTATGCGCCTGTTTATTTTATCTCTCGGCGAAGTAGTAAAAGAAATCTTCCAGGCCAGGCACCAGCGCATTAAGAATATAACGCCGCGTGTCGATAGGCACGCCAGTTACATGGTGCTGCGGGCCGCGACTAACGTATTTTTACGCGAACTACAAACAACAATCGTACTCGATAAAATGAGCCGAGGAGTCAACTCGCTATACGTCGATTACTTAGACTACGATGAAATTGCGCACCACGCAGGGATTGCACGGCCAGAATCGCTTGATGCACTTAGCGGCCTAGATAAAGTTGCGGGCATTCTTACTAAAGCCGCTACCTACGCCATGCGGGAATACCATGTCGTATTCGTATCAGATCATGGTCAAAGCCAAGGCCAAACATTTTTGCAACTGAATAACGGCACTAGCCTGGAATCTGTTCTAGCGAATACAGTAGGTACCAACGCAGTGCAGAGTGATACCGACGAAAGCGAAACCTACACTGCAGTCCGTAACTTAGCGTCACAGCAAAAGCAATTTAGAAAAATCGCCCCACAGGCTACCCGTAGCTCTACCACGCTTCAATCAAAAGTTGTCGTCACAGGCTCTGGCAATCTAGGCAACGTATGGCTGACTGAATTTACAAGCAGGCCAACCAAGGAACAGCTTGAACAAACGTACCCTCAGTTAATTCCAAAATTACTTGCTACACCAGGGATAGGTCTCATTCTTGTTCATTCAAAAAAGCAGGGGCCTATTGCCATAGGCAAAGAGGGCACCATACAACTGGAAACTGCTACAGTAACCGGCAAGAATCCGCTCGCTAGTTACCCCAGTGCCCTGGCGAGCGAACTTTTACGCTTACGCGCCATGAAAAATACGCCGGATATTACCATCATATCGAGTTATGACCCTTCGACCGGTGAAGTGCACGCTTTTGAAGAATTGGTCGGCAACCATGGTGGGATTGGCGGCTGGCAAACGGATGCCTTATTACTTCATCCGAAATCTTTACGAATTAAGAAACGCTTTTATACAGATGGAAAGCTCATTAATAGCACGACGATACATAATATATTCATTGACTGGATGAAAGACGCCGGGCAGAGAAAGGCGTAGTTTTGCTACAATTAATCACGTGAATCCGAGCTCGCAAACATTCATGAAGTTACCGCTCTGGGTATATATCATAGGCTGGATAGCGTTTTGCTATTTATTCATAACGATGATTGGATTTACGCCAGCAGCAATTAATAACCCAGTAGTCGCCGGTATGTACTTAATTGATTTTGGCGTGCATGAGGTTTCACATATACTTGCCTCTGCATTCCCGCCGATTATTACTGCTGCTGCTGGCTCACTAGGCGAGGTATCGTTTACGATTCTGTTATTCATAGCAGTACTCCGGTCAAAATCTTATTTTGCCGTCGTTTTTGCTGGGTTGTGGGTTATGCTAGGGTTCTTAAGCTTTGGCACATACGTTGCCGATGCACAGGCCCAAGCACTGCCACTTATAAGCATGTCCGAAACGGCCAAGCACGACTGGAACTTTGTATTGTCTCAATTAGGCTGGCTTGAGTACTGCACCATACTAGGCAACATAATCAATGGCATTAGCATCATGATTGGTGTAGCCAGTCTACTTTTTGGCTTATTCTTGCTTTATAAAAAGATTCAGCGCTTAATACAAGCTCGTTCTTTGCAATCAAAAACTCGCCTCCAGTAGAAGCGAGTCATTGATTATGCAGGAAAAAGGTTACTTGTCGTCTTCTAGCCCAACCACTACGCCGCCAGATGCACCAAGAACTACGTTGTAGAACCAACCCTGCACAAGACCAAGTACCCAACCAATCGCGAAGTACATAAGTGGTAACACGATTAAGCTAAATAGTCCTACGGACATGCCGAACATCAACCCTGCAAGCAGGCTGTTTGTTTCGTCAGCCAATCCTAATGTTGCACGAACGCTATAAAAGATTGCCACGCCTAGGCCGAGCACGGCTGCGAATGCACCCTGGAACATTGCAACGCTTGTTGGCTTAAGGCTTACAACTCGTTTTGATTCTAACTTTGCCATGATATTGTCTCCTTATATCCTTATTTTTCAGTGTATTCAAATGTACTTGAAACGTATTGATCAAATAGTGAGCGTGCTTGCACTTGTAGGGCTAGTAGCGAGGCGCCTACCCACACCAGCAGCCATAGGAATGACTGATGAACAACAGAAACAACCGATCCACCAACGCCGTTTTGGTTCAAATCATCAAGCGTGATTCCTCCGACAAGCAGGAATGTACCCGCCAGAACATAGGCAATACCGCTAAATGACGTAAATGCCATAACGATAGCCAAACTAAGCCGCCCATATACCGCAGCTGCGCCAGCAAGAATTGCCCCCGCTAGTGCGAGTAAGAATACCAAGAATCCGTCTTGGTTCAACCCAACTGCTTCACCCATGAATGCGAACGCTGCCGCGCCAAGCATAGCGATACACACAATTACTGCTACTTCAAAGAACGCGTACGAAAGAATTGCTAGCAGCAGTCCTAAAAGTATAGCCACCAGCACGGCGATTGACGTTGCCACCACGCCCGTGCCGAAGACGGCTTGCGTCCCGATAAAACCAGCCATCGCACCAGTGACAAGCCCGATGATCGGCAACAGTAGCCTAAAGAGCTTGACGCCCATGAACGCCACAAGTAAGCCAAAGGCTATTAATAATATGCTCAGTATAAACATACACACCTCCTAAACGTTGTATAAATATAGTTATACAACCACTTAGTTATATGTACAACTGTTTTTTAAGGTTTATGCCAATTGGTGAAAAAATCTTCACTTTGAAGCATATAGCATAAGCGCGTATACTTGTAGTAGCTATGTACGTACTGGCGTGCTTATATGAGCCCGACTTTTTACTTACAAGCTCATTAACATCTGCGTCAATTCTCACCGGGAAGCGACGTTTCATATTCTTACAGTGAAGGTAGTAAACAGATTCACCCTGAGCGGTCGGTGACTCCTTTCTATTTTCGCTCACACAACTCCAAAATCCGTTCGCTAATTAATAACATTAGCTCTTGCCAACTCGGTAAGACTGGGAGTGAATATGAAAAACATTACTATCAACAAACCGGTACACGTCACAGCACTTGGTTTCAAAAAGAATCTAAGTACGTACCCTCGCCAAATCGAGTTTAACGGCCACATTTACGACTTTGTAGATGCCGGCCTAAGCTGTTTGGTGAAAAAGGGCAGTCTGGCAAGTCAAATTTTGACATTAACAGACGGCCGTTCGCAGTTTCGACTGCGAAGTGACAATCATGGTGGACTCTGGACATTGCTCAGTATGAGTGCAGCCTAGAATCTATCAGCAAAATACCCCTCTACAAAGGGGTATTTTTGTTTGGTACATATATACGTTTTTCAGTTACTACCACGTTCAAGTATTCGTCATGAGGTTCAGCCGGTATATAATCGACACGTTGCAACTCATACGCCAAGCCAATTTTTTGTGCATGTGGCTGCATACTCAAAAATCTGTCGTACCATCCACCACCAAAGCCAATTCTATGGCCACTAGTATCAAACGCTACAAGTGGCACTAATATTACGTCATAGCTACCAGTAGGAATCAACGCATGCTTGGATGGAGTGCCTTTGGTAATAGTAATCGCAGGAAATTCTTCAGCAAGAAAAGTACAAATACCACCCGTGTCGACTTCATTCATTCCAACCTGAGACGTATATACGTGCACCAGATGTACCTGGCTCCAATTAACGCTCGTTCGCGTACGGGCGGTAATACGAGTATTATACTCAGCAACCTCCTGGGACTGCAGTTGGTTACGACGCCGGAGAATAGTGTGGCGAATGTCTATTTTATCCATGCATGTAAGTATACTCACTCTACGCTACTAGACAAAATATTTTACTTATGCTATAATGAAAAGATAAAGGTGCAAGAAGCACCTGGATGAATACCGAAATTATTGTAAAATCTCTTCTTTACTCCTGATTCCGACCGTTCATCAATAGATACATGAACGAAAGGATATTCATGACTCAAACCAGCAGCCGCCCATTTCGCGCGCGCAAAAACTTTAAATCCGGCCACAATGCACGGCCAGCTCGTTTTGGCGGTAAGCCAAACGGTAATAAATTTGGTGCCAAGAAAAATGGTGCTCGTAAAGCATACATTCATCCATCAAAGTTCATTAACCGCACACCAACCGAAGCGCGTGCTGTAGAATACGAACCAACACACACGTTTGACGATTTTGCATTAGCACCAGCCATTAAAAAGAGCTTGGCTCATATTGGCTTCACAAAGCCAAGCGCTATTCAAGACCAAGCAATCCCACATGTACTAGAAGGCCGTGATGTAATTGGGCTCGCTAACACAGGTACTGGCAAGACCGCGGCGTTTCTACTCCCAATCTTGAGCCATTTAGCCACCAAGCCAGACCTTATGAGCGTGCTGATTATGGCGCCGACTCGTGAACTTGCTCAGCAAATTAATGATGAAGTTCGTAAGTTCTCATATGGCATGCGCCTGTACTCAACGGTTGTGGTTGGTGGTGCCAATATTGACCGCCAAATCCGCGATATTAAACGTCGACCGCACATTATTATCGGTACACCAGGCCGTTTAAAAGACTTGATTGACCGCGGTGCTTTGCGCCTAGACATGATTAATCATTTCGTGCTTGATGAAGCCGACCGTATGCTCGACATGGGATTCGTAGCCGACATACGCCGCGTTGCCAGTTTATTACCTGATGAACGCCAAACCCTTTGTTTTTCAGCGACTATTACACCTGCCATTCAAACACTGATTCATGAGTTCTTGAAGAACCCGGAAACTGTTTCTGTACGAACTGGTGAAACTAGTGACCATGTACTCCAGGACATCGTGGAAGCAACCGATAAAGCCCACAAGCATACCCTACTTACAGAAATGCTCCTAAAAGATGAGTTTGAAAAAGTTCTCGTGTTCGGTGAAACCAAGTTTGGTGTACAACGCCTGAGCGACAGCCTAACGAACGCCGGCATTAAGTCAGAGGCTATCCATGGCAACAAGTCACAGTCACAGCGCCAGCGTGCGCTTAACGCCTTCAAAGCGAATAATGTACGCGTACTGGTTGCAACCGATGTTGCCGCCCGCGGTCTAGATATTCCGAATGTCAGTCATGTTATTAACTTCGACACTCCGGCAACGTACGAAGATTACGTTCACCGGATTGGCCGAACTGGCCGCGGTGGTGCACACGGTACAGCTTACACATTCGTTGATAAACGTTAAAATAGTTACATGTCGAAATTTCCGATTGTTGAAACGAAACTCCATACCATTGTTGGTGGTGGCCAAGCCTTAGGAGAATTCACCGATGGACGCAAGCTGTTTGTGTGGGGTGGACTTCCTGGTGAAACAGTTAAAGTACAGCTAACAAAAAAACGTTCTAAACTTGTGGAGGGCAAAGTTGTTGATGTTATTGAAGCGAGCCAAGAACGAGTAGAACCAGCAGACAAAACCAGTTATCTGTCTACCAGCCCGTGGCAAATCATGAAACCCGACGCAGAAACGCATTATAAAGCGGCCCTCATCGAGGAAGCGTTCGAACTTCATGATATTGTGTTGCCGAATGCCATTGAAGTAAAAACCGACGGCGTGCGCTACGGCTACCGCAATAAGGTTGAGTTCAGTTTTTACTGGGACACCGAAAAGAATTTGCTTGACTTAGCGTTTTTTGTGCGCGGCAGTAAAGGCAAGATACCAGTTGAAGGTACGTCACTCGCCCGCGATGAAATTAATATTTTAGCCCGCGAGATTCGTGATATCTTGCGCACCAAAAACATCGAAGCCCGTTCGTTAAAAACGCTCCTAATCCGCTGCGATCAAAACGGTAATTGCGTGTGGCAACTGTACGTAAAAGATGAATTACCAAATATCATCACAGACACTGAAGCCAAGAAACTTAATGCACAGGGCGGGGAAATCATTTACTCAGATCCAAAAAGCCCAGCCAGCCGTATTACAAAGCGCCTGGCTTCATTCGGTAATATCGTGCTACATGATGCAATTCGCGGGGTAGATTTTTCGTATGCAACCGAAGGATTTTTTCAGGTGAATATTCCTATGTACGAAACTGCTCTTTCTGATATGAAATCATGGTTACAAGAGGGCAACGTAGTGGATATGTACAGCGGCGTTGGCACGATCGGATTAACGATTGGCGGCCCAAAAACGACATTGATTGAAATCGACGAACACGCCGTTCGCGAAATGAATGCTAATATTACATCACTCCAGTCTTCGGCTGTTGCGGTGCATGCCGCCAGCGAGTCGGCCGTGGAGTACATTACTAACGATGCATGTATTATTCTAGACCCGCCCCGTGCCGGGCTTCATCAAGATGTTATTGCAAGATTACTCGAAACAAAGCCAAATCGCATAATTTATTTAAGCTGTAATCCGGTTACACAAGCCCGTGACGTTGCGTTACTTGCCGATGTATATGGCATTAAAGCCCATACCGGCTATAATTTCTTCCCAGCTACCCCGCATATCGAGCATTTGGTTGTGCTTGATAGAAAATAGCTGCGTCTAACGTGCCAATGTAAAGAATCCGCGGGTTATACAAGCCTCAAGGTCATTTTCTTTAGAGATTACCATAAAGCGACTGCAACCAAGAAATGTCCCTGCTAAGCCAGAGACATTTTTTTGCGTGTAAGAGGGTAATTGAAAAAGAGGATGGCCTTGAGGTGCTTTATAAAGCTTTAATACGCCGATAAGCAAACTTTGTTGCAACCCGCCAGTTCGTTTTGGCATCTGTATCAAATTGTTTGACCTCACCATTTTTTACTTCGGATATTTGCACCAACGCTGGGTTATACGGCGCTAACGTTCGATAATAAATCAAATCGCTGTCGGCTGGATTAGACCTGCCAGGAAACACCTTTTTGAATTTATCGCGACCAATATCGTCAAAGTACGCCGGTTGGCCTTTTGGTGGTAAATAAAGCTCGGCAACCAGCCCCATACGGCTGACGATTTTTTGAATATCACCAAGTAAGAGTTTCGATGTACCATGCACATACAAATAGAGCTGCTTCTTGGTTGTTAGGAATAACGTTGCTTCGGCCACACGACTTACCGGCACATTCCGGACCACCACGAAGTCAATATCAACAGGCATGGCGAATTTAGTTTTCGCAATCTGTTCGAGCGCCATATCATCGTATACGCTACTGTTCATACAGCCATTGTACCACTAGGACTACAGATGTGCATTTACTGATACAATATTAGTAATGGACTTTGAGACTCGCTATAAAAAATTGAACGCACGTCAAAAGCAGGCGGTTGACACGATCGACGGGCCGTTAATGGTGGTCGCAGGTCCTGGCACAGGCAAAACAGAGCTTCTTAGCATGCGCGCTGCCAATATTCTCAAAAGTACCGATACCGCACCCGAAAACATATTATGCTTAACATTTACCGAAAGTGGTGCCACAGCTATGCGCCAGCGACTAAGCGAGATTATTGGCGCCGATGCTTATAAAGTCGCTATCCATACCTTTCACAGTTTTGGTAGTGAAATCATCAATCAAAACGGTGAATATTTTTACCAAGGGGCAAATTTTCGGCCAGCTTCCGACTTACATGCTTACGAATTGCTCCGGTCGATTTTTGACACCCTTGATTTTTCGAACCCGCTGGCCGGCAGGATGAACGACGAATATACCCACCTAAGCGATACGCTGACTGTCATATCAGAGCTTAAAAAAAGCGGTTTGACGAACGAAGAATTATTACAAGTACTTGATTCCAACGAAAGTGTGCTTGATATGGTGGAACGTGATATCGCCGGTGTATTTTCGTCTCGGGTGTCATCCAAAACCGCCGCCCAGCTGTCGCCAATCGCCACACGACTCGCTAGCATGCCTACCCATGCCATGCCGCCGGGAATCGCGCCACTGGCGAACGTGTTGGCACTCAGTATTGCCCATGCGGTTGACGACGCTGCCGACAGCGACTCCACCAAGCCTATTACTACCTGGAAAAATCGTTATCTCGAAAAAAACGAAAAAGGCGAGCTGGTGTTCAAAGATCGACGACGAACAGCCAAACTGCGTGCCTTGAGCTTTATTTACTACCAATACTTGGTTGGCATGCAGGAATCTGAGCTGTACGACTTTGACGACATGGTGCTTCGTGTCGTTCACGCCATGGAGGTATTTCCGGACTTACGTTTCAACCTGCAAGAAAAATATTTGTATATCATGGTTGACGAGTTCCAAGATACAAACCTAGCTCAGGCCCGCATACTGCATAATCTTACGGCTACGCCAACTGGTGATACGCCAAATATCATGGTAGTGGGCGACGACGACCAAGCAATCTATAGTTTCCAGGGCGCCGAAATTGGCAATATATTGAATTTTCGCGATCGGTACGAGGATTCTACGATTATCACACTTACCGACAACTATCGTTCAGCAGAGGCAATACTTACGAAGGCCAGCTCGGTGATTCGACAGGGAAATGAGCGACTCGAGCGCTACTTAGAAGAAGTTGATAAAACGCTTACCGCTCATCATAGCAGTAAACGTGCAGATGTGCGATTAACCGAATATCAGCACGTAGAGGATGAAAGGTACGGTATAGCAGCGGCCATCAAAGCACAGCTTGAAGCCGGTGTTGATCCAAGCTCAATCGCAGTATTGGCCCGGCGCCACCATGAGCTCGTATCGCTTCTTCCGTATTTTGCCGAACAAGGCATTACCGTCAATTACGAGCGCCGTGATAACGTACTTGATTCCCATGCTGTCGAGCAACTGCTGCTGCTTTCAAGAATCGTATGTTACTTACATGGTGGTGATATAAGCCAAGCTGACGCCTTACTACCACAATTACTTAGCCACCCCGCCTGGGGCTACGATACACCAACCCTATGGAAACTGAGCCTGGCAGCATACAAAAATCGGGGTAGCTGGCTTGAACAAATGGCGACCGTACCTGAGTTCATTCCACTGCATACCTGGCTGCTCGAAACATCTCGATTAGTAGCAACCGATCCAGCGGAGCACCTGATTGATGTGTTAACTGGCGTACCAGACGAGACATCTAACGCAGCCTACACCTCACCGTTGTATGACTATTTCTTCGGCGGCGACAATCATAAGAATAAGCTCGATGATTACATCGTACATCTTGAAGCGCTACGGAGCATCCGGGCTGCGCTGCGTGAATATCGCCCAGGCGAACGGTTACTATTAAGCGATTTCATAGGGTTCATTGACCTCCATACGCATGTTGGCCAAGCAATTACCAGTCTGCGGGTACGTTCCGACACCATGCCTGCCGCCATTAATTTACTTACGGCGCATAAGTCAAAAGGGCTCGAATACGACCACGTGTACGTAGTAGGAGCGATTGATTCATCGTGGGGCGAGCAGGTTCGTAGCCGTTCGCGCCTGATTGGGTATCCGGATAACCTTCCTATTCGCCCAAGCGGCGACTCGCTCGATGAGCGGTTACGGTTGTTCTTCGTGGCCATGACCAGAGCTCGCACCACGCTCTCAATCAGCTATTCGCTTACCGATGCAAATGGCAAAAACACGCTGCCCGCAAGTTTTTTGGTGAACGAGCAGTGGCAACCAATAAAGGCTATTACGCCAAACGGCGTACCGCATCTAGCTAAGCAGCTACAGCAAGAATGGTATAGCCCATATGTGGCGCTAGAGCAACCACATATGAAAGATTTGTTAGCCCATACGCTAGAATCATATAAGCTCAGTGTGACACACCTCACGTCGTTTTTGGATGTCACACGCGGCGGCCCGCAATATTTCCTGCTGAATAACTTGTTACGTTTTCCTAAAAGCAAACACCCGAGTGCCCAGTACGGTTCAGCCATTCACGAGGCCTTGCAACGGGCACACCTGCATGTTGCCGCCACCGGAATGAAAAAGCCACTCGAAGACATTTTGCAGGATTTTGAGCAAATCCTTGGTAAATACGTCATGAATGAACACGACTACAAAATATATTTACAGCGCGGTACTACCAGTCTCAGCACATTTTTAGCCGCCCAGTACGAATCTTTTAGCGAGCATCAAAAAGTTGAGCTTAACTTTGCTAACCAACAAAGCAGGGTGGGCGACGCCGTATTGACCGGGTCGTTAGACCTTGTAGACATGGACGATAAGGCAAAAACAATGATTGTCACCGATTATAAAACCGGCGCGCCATCAAGCAAGTGGCAGGGCAAGACTGATAGCGAAAAACTAAAACTGCACAAGTACCGCCAACAACTATTATTCTATAAACTTATGTGCGAGAACTCCCGTGATTATTCAAGCTACACTGTAACAAGTGGGGTTCTGCAATTTGTTGAGCCGAGTCCTAGTGGCGACATCCACGCACTTAGCCTGGATCTCGACTCAAGCGAGCTTGATCGTATGAGTAAACTCATCAATGCGGTTTGGCAAAAAATTATGAATTGCGATTTTCCTGACACGAGCGAATACGATGCCAGCTATAAGGGCGTTTTGGCATTCGAAGAAGACTTACTAAACGACTACGACGGCAAGTCTGACTAGCTATTGACACATTGTTTATTTAGCGGTAAAATACTAGTGATTTTGAGAGTTGAGGCTCGTATTCTGTGCTGTACAATTTGAGGTAAAGCGTAGTATACGCGCCTCCTGTCAAAATCGAACTTTGACAGGATGGTGCCTTAGTGCGAACGGGCAGGGATCCGAGGACTCGTAACATTGTTCTCGCAGAAGATTCATTCTCTGTCCGTTCGACCAAACCTCCGGGCGTGGTGGGGCCCGAGACCCATTGCGCCCGGAGCCAAGTGCCCAGGCGGGCACGGTGCAAAACGAGGAGGGAGCAGCCGTCACACGCTGACAATTCTCGATGGAGGAACACCGTGTCCGCCTGTGGCCCATGCGAATGGCTACATGGCAGTGCTCCTTGTATCCGGGACTTCCGGAGCAAGCGTTCAATATACGACACCTTGAGAGGAGGTGATCGCATGGCAACCACCGAGGAGACCAGGCAGGCCATCATGGCCGTCTCCAACGGCCAGGCCAGCAGGGAGCAGCAGGAGATCGCAAGGCGCGCGGCTCAGCAGGCTGGCTCCATGGGCAACAGTGCCCGGGAGGCCTTCAAGGGCAAGAAGTGAGCCAGCGAGGGCGATCATCTTCGCAGTGGGGGCGGGCTTACCCAGCCGCCCCCACCCGAGACTGGTACCATCCTGTCCGTCTCACATTACACATGAATTATTCGTGTGCAGCGTGAGACGTTTTTATTGACGATTCAAACTAAAAGTGATAAAATCTATTTTACTTGGTCGAGTAGGCAACGAACATATCGAGTGATATGTTTTGAACGCGGTTTGTTCGTTGTCTATTCCTAAGTGTTTTTTAACAGGAATAGCGTACAAGAATTCACCGGGGTATCCCCGTTGCCTTGGTGAATGGGGTATCATTCTTCGCAGCGGCTTACGCAGTCTGCTCCGATAGTGGTCTGCAATGGCTTCTAGAGTGGAGAACGATACAGGGTGCTGAGTCCGGCTCGGCAAAGCACCCACCCGGGGGCGTTGGCGCAGATGGTAGCGCGCTCACCTAATACGTGAGAGGTCGCAGGTTCGAGCCCTGTGCGTCCCACCGGAACAAGCAGGCCGCAAAAGGAGTCGGCCGTCGTGCTTTCCTCGCTCGGTATGCACACTTGTTCCATCCGGGACCGGAGGCTTCGCACATACCGTTGCCTCCGGTCCCGCCCCACCCAAAGCTTCTCATTTATCGGCGCCAACCACCTGTTTAGTGGCGCGACGATAACTAGGAGGGGAGACCCCGGGCCCTTCTCTGTTTGCCGCTGCGCGGGAACGGTCCGGGGAACTTCCCTTGCTCTAAGACGCTATTCCTGTGTCTCACATTGTTTAAGAGTATCTCGTAGACAATGTGAGGCGTTTTATTTTTGTTCAAAATATGGTATTATGAAGTCTCGATACATCATAAAAAATCAAAAGGAGACTTACATGGAGATAGTTAACCTTCCACGTGCTATTGACCCTGAAACAGGACTGCCAGAAGTTGTAGGTAATGGCCGTGTTGCCGTTATCAAGCCGGGTGAAATGGTAGTATCGCGTGTTGTTGAACTACCTGAGCCATACACAGACGACGGTAAACCCGATATGTTAAGCAAGCTTGTTGCCACCGGCAGACTCCATAATAATTAGAAGCCCTATGTCATTCTGGCACGACTTACCACGACCTTTCTTTATATTGGCCCCAATGGAGGCCGTGACTGACGTCGTCTTCCGACATGTGGTAGAGAAAGCAGCCGCACCTGATCTATATTTTAGCGAATTCACCAATGCCACTGGGTGGGCCCATGCCGGTGATAAAGCTATTGGCATGCGCTTAGTAAAAACTGATGACGAACAGCCTATCGTAGCCCAATTATGGGGCGCAGTTCCAGAAGATATGGCCAAATTAGCTGCTCGTAGTAAAGAGCTTGGTTTTGACGGCATTGATATTAATATGGGTTGCCCAGATGCATCGGCCGTAAAAGCAGGCGGGGGAGCGGGCATGATTCTGACGCCAGAAAACGCAGCTAACATGATTGCCGCCGCAAAAAGGTCTGGATTACCAGTTAGCGTAAAAACACGGCTTGGTTATAGCCGGGTTGATGAATGGAAAGATTGGTTAACCCATATTCTAAAGCAAGATATTGAAAACCTGACGATTCACTTGCGTACCAAAAAAGAAATGAGCAAAGTTGAAGCTCATTTTGAACTAATTGACGATATAAAGCAATTACGAGACGAAATCGCTCCCGAGACACTACTGACGATTAACGGCGATATCCGCGATAGAGCTCATGGGCTAGAATTAGCAGAAAAGCACGGCGTTGACGGTGTCATGATTGGTCGCGGCATTTTTGCTAATCCATTTGCGTTCGAACATGAACAGCGTATACACAGCAGGGAAGAATTGCTTGGCTTGTTACGCCTTCAGCTTGATTTGCATGATACATGGAATACAGCAGAACGGCCACGTAAATACGACCCCCTAAAGCGTTTTTTCAAAATTTACGTACGTGACTTTGAAGGCGCGGCAGAACTGCGTGACAAATTAATGCACACTAAGAACACCAACGAGGTCCGACAGCTCATTGATTTATAGTTAGTTTTATAGTATAATATAAATTAATGGCTACACACGATAATTTTGTTGAATCACCAAAGCTTATATACGGATCAATCGAAGGCGTAAGTCTTACCAAGCAGATTGATTCGCTTGATGTCGGGGAGACACTCTTGTTTCGAAGTTCACCAAACGCCCCAGAACCTCCTGAAATGGAAGTAACCTATCAAGAAAATCCTGACTATCAAAAGGGGAGGGGAAATTCTGTAATGGGCGTAGCGTTTGCTGACATGCAACTAGGTGAGTTCAGCCAGCCTGTCGCACTTAAAAAACTTGGACCAGCCTGGAAAATAAGCGAAGAAATTAGATTAGCTACCAAGCTTAACTCAATAGGTGCAGATGGTTACAATGTTTCTAGTAATCCTGTAACCTTCGTGCCGATCGGAGCCTATCGGAGTACCGATGGTAAGTTGGGTGTACTGACTCGTTTTGAGCAGGCAGTCGTAAGTTTTGATAATACATTTTGGAATCAACAAGAACCGCCGACTGAACAGCGGATTGAATATGGCATGGCAAGCGCCGCTGCCGTAGCGATTTTCCTTCATTCAGAAGGATACGCACACGGCGACCTGCAGGTAAAAAATACTGCCGCCGATACCATTGGGTCGCGTGTTATAGATATTAGCTCAATGAAAGCACGGAATAAATCACATCCCGAATACGTACCTAGCTATGTCGAAGATATTGCTGATTACATACGATCGCTAAAGGTGGATCAGCCAGAGCCAGACAATGGCGTGACAGCAGAGCATGTGCGTGAATTCTTTCTTGAGCCATACACTGACTGTATTGAAGATATATTTCCTTATGAAATTGCGCATATCATAGGGAATTACATCAAATCACTTGATATCGAATCCCTTCTTAGAAGTAGACTCTTTACCAAACGATAACATCATCTTTAGCGGCGCTGACGACGGCGAAGACCAGCTACGTTAAGTCGAACCTGGTGGCGGTCAACCAACTGCGTAGCTTTTTCAAGCTCAATCGCGCTTTTAGCGTTCTTTTGCATGTCAAGCGCCTTGGCAAGGGCAGCTTTACTCTCGGCTTCTACAATGTCGTCGCCATGATCGGCTTCGTCCACAAGCACGCGCACGCGTGAACCTGTAATTTCGATTACACCACCAGATATCGCAAAGTATTCAATGTGGTTATCACTATCGCCTTTTTTATGCCGAACACCAATTGCGCCAGGTATAGCAACACTAACCAATGGCTCATGCCCTGGGAATACGGCAATCGGCCCAGCTGCGGTTGGCAGCATTACTTCGTAGACGTCTTGATCTACTTTAATGCCGGCGAGTGTTACGAGTTCAAGCTTCACGGATATATTAATCTTTCTTCTCGCTTAGTGGGCCTGGGGCCATGTAGAACCAGCTCTCAGGCTTGTCATCGTACTTGCCTTCAAGAATGTCTTTAGCATCCTTAATGGTGTCTTCGAGTTTACAATACACACCCTTGTTGCCGGTAAACTGTTCTGCCACGTGGAATGGCTGCGCGAAGAACCGTTGCAAGCGACGAGCGCGGTTAACCGTCTTCTTTTGTTCGTCGGAAAGCTCGTCCATACCAAGGATGGCAATAATATCTTGAAGATCCTTGTACTCTTGCATAGTACGCTGAACTTCACGAGCAACAGAATAGTGGTTTTCACCAATAACTTCAGGGTCAAGCGCGTTTGAAGATGAATCAAGTACGTCAACGGCAGGGTAAATACCAATTTCGGTGAGTGAACGGTTCATGCTGATGGTCGCGTCAAGGTGAGCGAAGGTTGTAGCAGGTGCTGGGTCGGTCATGTCGTCAGCTGGTACATACACAGCCTGCACAGAGGTAATTGAACCTTTCTTAGTAGAAGTAATACGCTCTTGCAGCATACCCATTTCTTGCTGCAAGTTAGGCTGGTAGCCCACCGCGCTTGGCAAACGACCAAGCAGGGCAGATACCTCGGCTCCGGCTTGGGTGAAACGGAAGATATTGTCTACGAACAATAGCACGTCTTTACCCTCGTCACGGAACGACTCCGCCATCGCGAGGCCAGCTAGGGCTACACGTAAACGTGCTCCAGGTGGCTCATTCATTTGGCCGAATACGAGTGACGTCTTATCAAGCACTTTACTGTCAGCAAGCTCTTCGTAAAGGTCTTTACCTTCACGTGTACGTTCACCAACACCAGCGAACACCGAGTTACCAGAGTGGTAGGCAGCAATATTGTTAATGAGTTCTTGAATAAGCACAGTTTTACCAACACCAGCTCCAGCGAATAGGCCAGCCTTACCACCCTTAGTAAGCGGCGCAATAAGGTCGATAACCTTAATACCAGTTTCAAGAATCTCCGTCTTGTTTGACTGTTCAGCTAGCGTAGGGGTATCACGGTGAATACTGGCACGCTTACCAGTTACTGGCTTGCCACCATCAATAACATTACCAACTACATCAAACATACGGCCCTGAGTTTGGTCGCCAACAGGCACGCTGATTGGCGCACCAGTCGAAACAACCGCATCACCACGCTTTAAGCCGTCTGTACTGCTCATTGAAATAGCACGCACGGTACGTTCATCGAGGTGCTGCGCAACCTCAAGTACGAGCACGTCCTTACCTTTACGTTCGATTTCAAGGGCGTCATAAATCGCCGGTAGGGCACCAGCGAACTCTACGTCCACCACCACACCCACTACTTGGGTTATTGTTCCGGTTTGTTTACTCATTAATATCCTCCTGCTACTGTATCTATCATCATTTTAATCATATCCGTGTATTGTTCGACGCTAGGTATCCCTTTAGCTCGTAAATGCTCATGAACGTCTTCAACTGTAATGTCACCTGCAGGATTATCGTCTATGAACTCGGCAGCTATCATTAGTACCTGCTCGGGCGTGGGATCCCACAATTTAGCCTCTGTTCGAGCAGGTGTTTCAGTAATCATCATTTCATTGCCTCCGCGCCGCCACTAATTTCGGCTAGTTCCTGCGTAATTGCCGACTGACGTGCCTTATTCATGGCAAGCGTTAGGTCATCAATCAAATCACTGGCGTTATCGGTAGCATTCTTCATGGCAATCATTCGCATGCTATGCTCTGAAGCCCTCGCATCTAGGAATGCCTGGAATAGCTGCGCATTCACCAAACGGTACACTACGCTTGTAAGCACGGTTTCGGCATCTGGCTCGAATAATGCTTCGTGTAGCTCATCATTTTCTGGTGTCTCTACACTACCAGCCGGCAGGAGCCGCTCCGTTTTAGCAACCTGCGAAATACTACTCACGAAGTCGGTGTACACCATGTCTACGGCATCTACTTCGCCTTCGGTAAACAGCTTATAAGCACTATCCAGAGCTGCTCGCAGTTCATGGCCCTCTAATTGGTCTGGTAAGTCGTCATACGCGCCGACTAATTCAGCATCTTTAAGGCGAGTGGCGAATGCAGTTACTTTACGGCCTATAGCTATCGTCTTGGTTTTAATACCAGCCTTGTCGTCTGCCATAAGTTCGCGAATGTACTGCTTGGAAACATTGGTGTTATACGCACCGGCTAAGCCTTTGTCGCTTGCTACTACAATCAGTAGGCGATTCTTGACTGTGCGTTCTTCGAACAGTGGGTGATCTTTGGTCTCACCTTGCTTGGCAAGATTAGCTAGGATTTCACGAGCAGTTTGCGTATAGGGAGTAGTTAGCTTGGTAGCCTCCTGTGCACGACGCATCTTGCTAGCCGCCACCATTTGCATAGCCTTAGTAATCTGCTTGGTATTTTTTACCGAGCGAATACGAGATTTTAATTGTCGCTGACTGGGCATTACCCCTCAAAACCTTTCGCGGCAGACTTTGCAGTCTTTTCAATTAATTTGGCAACAGGTGAATCTTTTTCAACTTTATCGCCACCCTTGTTGAGTTCCTGCATTTCCTTTTTGTGGTCAGTCCAGAGTTTGGTGAGTAGTGCCATCTGGGCGTCCTTAATTTTGTTCACAGGAACAGCATCAAATGCACCCGCATCAACCGCGTAGATTGACGCGCATTGTTCCCAAATACTCATTGGCTGGTATTGTGGCTGCTTCAGTAGCTCAGTAAGGCGCTGACCGCGGTCGATTTGGCTCTTTGTAGCCTCGTCAAGGTCGCTGCCAAACTGAGCGAAGCTAGCAAGTTCACGGAACTGTGAAAGGCCAAGCTTTAGGTGGCCAGAAACAGATTTAACGGCTTTAGTCTGAGCGTCACCACCCACACGACTCACCGATAGACCGGCAGAAATTGCTGGACGAATACCCTGGTTAAATAAGTCGGTTTCCATGAAAATCTGACCGTCGGTGATTGAAATCACGTTGGTTGGAATGTACGCACTAATGTCACCAGCTTGAGTTTCAATAATCGGCAGGGCAGTCAGTGAACCAGCGCCTAAATCATCAGATAGTTTAGCCGAACGCTCGAGTAGGCGAGAGTGTAGGTAGAACACGTCACCTGGGAAAGCTTCACGTCCTGGTGGGCGACGAAGGAGTAGTGACATTTGACGGTAGGCAACGGCGTGCTTGGTCAGGTCGTCGTAAATCATTAGCGCGTGGCCGCCCTTGTCGCGGAAGTATTCACCCATAGCAGTACCGGCATATGGCGCAAGGTAAAGCATAGATGCAGGGTCAGACGGGCCAGTTGCAACCACAATAGTTTGCTCCATCACGCCTTCTTGCTTCAATCGCTCAACAAGTGCTGCAATCTTAGAAAGCTTTTGGCCGACGGCAACGTAAATGTTAATGATGTCAGACTTGTTACGAGCCTGGTTAATCATAGTGTCGATAGCTACGGCTGTTTTACCAGTTTGGCGGTCGCCAATAATCAGCTCACGCTGGCCACGACCAATAGGGAACATAGCATCGATTGCCATAATACCGGTCATCATAGGTTCGTGAACGTGCTTACGGCCCATCACGCCGATTGCTTCGCGTTCTACCGGGTTAGTCGCCTTAGCTTTGATAGCTGGGCCACCATCTAACGGCCGTCCAAGTGGGTCAACCACTCGGCCTAATAATTCTTCGCCCACAGGAACGGTCAGGATTTCGCCCTTCAAACGCACTGTGTCGCCAGCGGCAACCTTGCTGTCATCACCAAGGATAACCGCACCAATTTCATCTTCCATTAAGTTCAAAGCAAATGCTTCAACCACACCGTTTTTGGTGTCGATTTGAAGTACTTCGCTATAACCAGCATCAGCTAGGCCGTGCACCCATGCCACGCCGTCACCAACGCGAATAACTACACCAGCTGATTGTAGCCCTTCATTCTGTTCCAGCCCGGCAATAGCAGCCTGGAGGTCTTTTGATAATTCTGCAACTTGTAAATCTGCCATATCTCGGGTCTCCTATACCGTTAATTGTTCTAATTTAGCTTTCACACTCGCGTCTAATTGGTGGCCAGGGAGTTCTAAACGTATGCCGCCAATTAGAGTTTCGTCAACTTGCTCGCGCAGCACTACATTCTTTACATGCGCATTCTGCTGCTTAACAAATGATTCAATTGCTTCAAGCGCCGATGAGCTGAGCGGGCGCGCTGAAATAACCGTACCGATTGCCGTGCCAGCATCTACTAGCATAGCTTCAATATCACGTACTATCAGGCTAGCTTCTTTTTTGCGATTCGTATCAATTAAGTAAGCCGCAAGCTCTTGAAGCACCGTTTTCTTGCTCTCACCGCTGCTCAAGCGAGCAGCTGCATTACCAGCTAGTTTACGACGTGAAAGCTTAGTAGCCATAGTTACTGCTTAGCTCCTTCAACAGACTTTTTAACCAAAGCTGTATCAAGCTTTTCATCGGCTACACCAGCTACGGCTAGGCCAGCAGCTTTTTTAACTAAGTTAATAGTGTCTTTTTCGAGCGCCTTACGGGCAGCCAATACATCTTTTTGAATATCCTCTTGAGCCTCGGCAACAATGCGTTCTGAACGAGTCTTCGCCTGAGCTTCGGCCTTTTCTACCATTTGGGTAGCTTCGGTTTTAGCAGTTGCTACAATATCAGTCGCTTCCTTACGAGCTTTTTTGAGCGTATCCTCAATCTTCGCTTCAGCCGCCTCAGCTTTCTTTTCGGCATCTTCGGCAGCCTTACCGGCTTCTTCGATTTTGGCTTGGCGTTCATCAACAGACTTCATAAGAATAGGGAAGACGTATTTACCCATGATAAATACCAGTATCAAAAAGGCTATCGCTTGAAAAATCAGCATTTTAAGGTCAATACCAAGCGAACCAAATATATCACCTGATTCAGCTGTTTCAGCAAAATTGTAGAGATTGTAAAACATAATCCCCTATATAACCTAGCTTACTGATTTAGCAATGAAGGCAACCACGATACCGATAATTGCCAATGAGTCGGCAAACACAATCGCGGTAATCATCAATGTACGGATTTGACCAAGCTGCTCTGGGTTACGACCAAACGCACCAAGTGCGCCACCACCAATTACTCCAATACCAACTGCTGCACCAAGTGCTGGCAGGGCATACGCAAGTACAAATGCTAGTTGTTCCATTTAATTATTACTCCTTAAATTATTACCTATATTATACCATCCGGCTATTCGTGCTGGGTAACCAGTTTAGATGTAGCAGGAGAGTGGTCGGGGGAATCGTGATTGCCATGGCTTTCAATTGCCAGGCTGGTGAAAATAACGGTGAGGATAAAGAATACGTACGCCTGAACAAAACCAATGAATAACTCGAAGGCCATAAAGAATGGCAGAGCCAAAACTGAGATATAGCTGGTAAGTACAGTAATAATAATGAGCAGGATTTCACCGGCAAAACAGTTACCGAACATTCGGACACTCAGCGCGGCGTAGCGTGAAAACTCACCAATGAACTCCAAAATACCTTCAAATGATCCAATCGGGTCTTTAATTGGGTTACGCAAGTAGCGCTTTGCATTGCCGATTACGCCATGAGCTTTTAATGCATATATTTGTACCGTGATGAATACGATAATCGACACCGCAAACGTAAAGTTTAAATCGGCCGCAATCGAACGAAGAACCGGCACGTCGTTATACTTTACCGAATCAAGTCCAGGCAATACACTCATCCAGTAGCTAAACATCATGTAAAAGAAAATGGTGAGCGCCAGCGGAGCAATTTTACGAGCTATCTTTTTATCAGGAATAATGCCATCTATTTGGCCAAGCATGCCTTCGAACGCCCACTGAATCAACCCAACAAACCGGTTATAGCGGCATTTTTTTACCATACTCGTTACATACCAAAAGATTCCAAGCATGATGGCCAGGCTAAGAGCACCGGTAAGAAGCGCATTGGTAATAGGGAAACCAAGCAAGTCAAACAGCTGTTGTGAGCCGACACTGATTTCGATTCCGCTGGCAAAATTAGTTAGCATTTACGATTCTTCTTTCAATTTCTGAAATTGTTGTTTCATTAGTACAACCGTGATAGCTATGCCTATCGTTAACCCGCCTATGCCAAACCATGGTGCTGTATCGGTCATATGATCGATCCATAACCCCAGGCTGACCCCTCCAAGCGTTGGAACGAACATGCGCCATGTCGTGTCGGCAATAGTGCCGAGCAATAAAACGACCGGCGAGCGATCCGGCGGTGGGACGGGAGTATCGTGCTTATCAGACGATGTACTCATCTGACTTAAATTATACCATCTTTGGTTATTGCTTGAAAAGCGCAATATTTTGGCTGGCTAATAAATTAGGAAGCCGGAACCAGTGCCACTCGTTGTTGCGGGTACCTGCAAAATAGGCCAAGGTGTGGGGTAAGTGGGGTTACCTTCGCCTGAAATCTGATAATAATCATTTTTACCCCAACAGTAGCCCCTGTTATCGGAGGCAATAGCACATGTGGTGTACCTGCTTGCAGAAATACTCTTATACGTACCGCCTGCAGGCACGGCACCTTGGTTAACAAGTACGGCAGTACGACGCGTTGTTACCGTATTATCTCCAAGTTGGTTTACGTCATTTAAACCCCAACAATAGGCCTTATCTTCAGAACTGATTGTGCAGGTGTAGCTTATACCTAAAGTAATGCTTTTATAGGTGGCACCAACAGGCATAGCACCACGCACAACGGCTACAGGTATGGTGCGTGTTGTGGTCGTGTTATCACCTAGCTGGCCGCTACCATTATTACCCCAACAATACGCTTTATCATTGGAACCAATAGCGCAGGTATGATTATTGCCAGTTGCGATGCTCTTGAAGGTCACGCCGGCGGGTATAGCGCCTTGCACAACTGCCACTGGGGCAGGATTAGTGTTTAAATAGGTAGTGTTGCCACCTTCGCCAAAGGTATTGTCGCCCCAGCAGTAGGCTTTGTTGTCGGAGCCAATTGCGCAGGTATTAATACCGCCTGCAGAAATACTTTTGAAGGTTACACCGGCTGGCATGTCACCTTGGGCAACGGCTACAGGTGTCAGTTCTGGTGGCGCAAATATACTGCCATTATTTCCTAGTTGTCCATTACTGTTATTACCCCAACAATAGGCTTTGTCGTTTGAGCCAATAGCGCAGGTATGACTACCCCCTGCAGAAATACTTTTGAATGTTACACCGGCTGGCATGGCACCTTGCGCAACGGCGGTAGGCGTAGGCTGGCTAGTGGTTGTGTTATCTCCCAGGACCCCGTAGCTGTTATATCCCCAGCAATACGCTTTGTCGTTAGAGCCAATGCCGCAGGTATGATTACCGGTAGCAGACGTGCTAACTGACTTAAACGTCACGCCGGCCGGCATGGCGCCTTGCACAACCGGGAATGGAGTGGCTGACGGACCTGAAACACCAGAGGTAGATATGCCGTTTCCAAGATAGCCGCCTTGATTACTACCCCAACAATAGGCTTTATTATCCGAAACTGTGGCACATGATTGAGTACTGCCCGCAGAAATACTAGTGAGCGTTACACTAGTTGGAATAACACCAGTAGGAACCGTAACTGGAACTGATCGACTAGGCGTCATAGCACCATCGCCGAGCTGCGCGCTATCGTCTGCACCCCAGCAATAAATGTTAGAATCACTACCAAGAACGCAAGTATGGCTATAGCCAGCCTTAATGCTATCAAATGTTACTCCCGCGGGTATGCTTCCTTGGCTAGTAGCTACTGGAGTTAGGCGCTGCGTTTGAGTGCTGTCGCCTAGCTGCCCGTAAGTATTATCGCCCCAGCAATATAGCATGTTATTGGAGCCAATGCCGCAACTATGTAACTGGCCAGCCGCGATACCCTTAAAGGTAGAACCGGCTGGCATGGCACCTTGAGCAACTGCAACAGGAGTGAGGCGTTGGGTAGTCGTATTATCGCCCAGCTGCCCAGAAGAATTACTACCCCAGCAATAGGCTTTGTCGTTAGATCCAATACCGCAGGTATGATACGAATTTGTGGTAATACTTTTGAAGGTAGTGCCGGCTGGCATGGCTCCTTGAGCGACCGCAACGGGGGTATAGGCCGTTCCAGTGCTATTATTTCCGAGCTGCCCATTACTGTTAAAACCCCAGCAGTAGGCTTTGTCGTTAGAGCCAATACCGCAGACATAGCCGTTTTCTGCAGCAGCTATACTTTTGAACGTAGAACCAATTGGCATGGCTCCCCTAGAAACAGCTACGGGTGTATAGCTGGCAGTTGTTGTATTATTACCAAACTGCGCATAGGTATTATCGCCCCAGCAATAGGCTTTGTCGTTTGAGCCAAGTGCGCAGGTAAAGCTGCTACCAACCGAGATACTTTTGAACGTTACACCGGCTGGGATGGCACCTTGGGCGACAGCCACTGGCGTACTGCTGGTAGTAGTAGTGCCATCACCCAGCTGCCCAGAAGAATTACTACCCCAGCAATAGGCTTTGTTGTCGGAGCCAATAAGACAAGCATGTGAACCACCTATTGAAATGCTGCTAGCCGTTACGTCAGCTGGCATTGCGCCCCTAGAAACAGCAACAGGGATAAGCGATTTAGCTATGGTGTTGTCAAATTTAGCCGCACCCCAACAATAAACGTTATTTGTTAAATCGAGTGCACAAGTACCATAGTAACCTGCGCTTAATGACCCGGCTTTGAATGTCATCCAAGCCGAACTCGAACCCGAAATACTTATGCTAACTTTAACAGACGAATTCGTTTGCATTACCACGTCACCGCTCGTCGTTCGCACCTGCCGTACGATGCCTTGTGAATTAAAATCTGTCGGCGTGCCGCCGCTATCACTGACTATTCCAACACTAAACGCTGTTCTATAATTTCCACTCTTTAATACATAGCATGCTACATCAGTGCTTGATGAAGGACAGCTGATGTTTTCAGTCCCCGTACAATCGGTGTTAGGTTTGAGGGGTTTTGCATCCGTCCATGTAATGCTTCCACCGTTCTTTTTCATACACGCATTAGCCATAGCAATTCCAGACTTAGCAGCGGAGCGGCCGATTTGGTCAACGTATTGGTTGCGAATACCAGCAGAGATGGAGCTAACGCCAGTCAGGGCAGCGAGCAGTACGACCATCATGACGACGGAGGCAACAAGAACAGTGGGTAAAGCAAAGCCTTCTGACTTTGTTTTACCCTTATAACGATGTGCTACTTGTCTTGTCCAACCCATACATGCTTTCGAACGACATTTTTATTACTTATGGTAATAATAGCACCGCACATGGTATATGCCTAGTAGAAAATTTAGTGTATAATGTATAGTAACGAACTAAATCAAAGGGGAATAAAAGCAATGAGCGACTCATCATCACCTGTCACTATCTACACCACAACGTTTTGTGCATTTTGCGCCACCGAAAAGCAGTGGATGGACAAGCTTGGCGTTAAATACGTTGCCAAGAACATTGAAGAAGACGAGGCTGCCCGCGATGAGCTACTAGAAAAAGTTGGTGGCAACTTCCAGGGCGTTCCAGTTACCGATATCGCTGGTGAAATGATTCTGGGCTTCAACCGCCCCGCACTGCAAGACGCGCTCGAAAAGAACAAACTCGTTCCAGCAAGCTAATCATTCTATAAACGAGCTCTGATACTCACGCAATTAATTGTGTGAGTATTTTTTGCTACTTAAAAGCCTTACGCTTGATTTTAGAATCCAGCGTGGGCATACTCTGTGTATGACAGAGCAGCTTCCTACTCATAACGATTACGGTACTAATTTTTATGGCAAGCATATCGATATCCAGTTGCTCGATGATAAAACGCTAACCGAACAACTTGAAACGCGCGATAGAATTCGCACGTACATCGACGTCGAGGATGAAGATATTCTGCCTTACCCAGCACGGCAGGTAAAGCTCGAGTCATATCATGATATAGGGCTTGATACATTACGAATTCAAGGCGAAGTAAGCTTTCGCCCAACCGACCTCCAGAATATGCCAGACACTTGGCCAGGCATGTTTCTTCAAGAACTTCAAAACAGCTTTCAAAATTATGGTTACGAGATTGCTTATCAAGAACATGATATGGCTGCACTCTACATTTCACTCGACGTAACCCATTCAATTCGTATTGCACTTTCTTCTACGGCCGTAGAATGTGCGATTGACGTGGAGCTACTCACTACTACTGAAATTGAAAATGCTACACACAATCCATTACCAGAACCATATGCTGATAGGGATTTAACCTATTTAGAAAAGTTTCGACATATTCTTACTGCATTAGGTGTTACACTTGATAGCTTGCGTGAATATTATGGAGCTCCGCCTATGTATCACGGAAGGTATACCCTTAAGCAGTATCAGGCATCTAAAGAACTGGTTTTGCCATCGCCTACAGTGCAAGTTAGCGGTCAGCCACATGCAAGCGAAATGACAGCAGAAACCCAAGCCGTAAATTATGGTCTCGAATCATTCGGAGGCGCAAAACATGCAAAAAATCGTTTATACGAATTTGCGGCAATAATGAACAATCCAGATGAAGCAAGTGAATTCGATATTCAACGCAGCCACTTTTTACTATATGGGCCGCCCGGAACCGGTAAGACAACGCTTATAACCGCCTTTGCTAACGAAATAGGTGCAACGCTTTGGGCCGTTAGCTCCACTGATTTAGTTGATATGTGGGTGGGCAATTCAGGTAAAAATGTCGTTAAGACTTTCGAGAAAGCCAAGAAGGTAGCTGGTAAGGTAGTCGTATTTTTTGACGAGTTCGACGCCCTTGCTCAAAAAGGTGGTAGAGGTGGCGGGGAGCGATCAGATGTAAGAAAAATTCTTAATACACAACTCGAGGATATTGCAAAAAATTACCCTAACATCATTGTAGCGGCGGCTACCAATGCGGATCTTGATGATCTTGAGCCTTCGCTCATTCGTTCAGGCCGCATAGAGCCGATTGGTATGCCGGTACCAACCGAAGAAGAGCGTTACGACGTACTTGGCACTGTGCTGTTCAAATCAATTCAACGTACTATGCAAGATAAAGAATTGGTATATGACGAAAAAAGTATGTTTCAGCCTTCTGAGACATTTGTGCTATACGACCAGTCTATTGATATAGATGAGCTTGTGCGCCATACGGACGGGATGACAGGAGCCGACTTCGAAGTTATTTTAGAGCGGGCTCGCAAAAAACATTTTATGCGCTTCAAGGAAACTGGGGAGAAAAATCCTGTAACCCAACAAGATTTACTCCGCGAAATCAGAGAATTTGGCCGCTAGGCGCCAATTTTAATTACTTCGCCTTCTATAGCTTTTCGAAAATAGTCATCATGGCTTACATACAGTATCGCGCCGCTGTACTTTTTTAGTGCCGTTTCAAGTTCTTCGATGCTTGGTAAATCCAGGTGATTGGTTGGCTCGTCCAAAATAAGCAGTTGCGGATCGTTGGCAAGCATGGCGATTACCTGCAACCGTGCTTTTTGGCCGCCTGAAAGCTTTTCTACAGGTATATGGCCGTCGGTTTCGGTAAATAGATAGTCGTGCATCAGCCCACGGATTTTTGTTTCGTTAATTTGCAAATTGCGATCTAAATAGGTTCGCTCGATAGCATCCTTCAGCGGCAAGTCAAAATAATCTGGGGATACCTCTTGCTCGTATACACCTATACGGACCTTTGAATCGAGCGACAGTTCGCCGTGGAATACGGTAATCGCTGATGAAGCAGTCGCATCGTCTTGTGAGTTCGCTGGCCCCGTTGGAGCGCTGCGAACAACACGCGAACGAATAAGATGATGCGACTTCTGATTCTCTAGCAACTTCTTTATAAACGTACTTTTACCAGCACCGTTACGGCCCCGTAGCTCTACTGCTTCGCCTTCACGCAAATCAATATTTATGCCGCTAAACAGGGGAGTATCGTAACCCAAGCTCACATTGGCCGCCTTTACCAGCACATGACTTGAACGTGACGATTCATCTTTGATGTTCATTTTGATATTACGCGCTTTGAATTTAGCATATTGGCCAGCTACTTTGTAATTCAAATTTTCAGCCGATTCGCGGTCAATCCAAAAAGTTGGCTTTTCTTTGGCCTGAAGCTCAGCCAATTCTTTACGCGATTCTTGCTCTAACCGCTTGAACTTCTGGATCGTTTGCGGATTACGCGATTTTTCTTTAAGGCGCTGGTAATCAATTACTTTTTGCTTCAAGTTCACGATTCGCTTTTCGATCAGCTCGAATTCGTTCATGGCCGTACCGGTTGAGTGGGCATTTTGCTTTAAATAGGCATCGTAATTACCTTTAAAGCTCTGCGAACCGCCGTCTTTTAATTCTACGATCCTATCGACTTGCTGCAGCACATCACGGTCGTGCGTAATAATCAGCATGGCTTCGGGTGCTTGTTTCATCCAATCGATGAACTGCTTTTTGGCTACGTAATCCATGTGGTTTGTCGGCTCGTCGATCAGTGCCAAATGGGCCTGCGCATGCATGACTTTTACCACTTCGACGAGTCGCTTTTGACCACCAGATAAAGAGGCGAGGGGACGATGAGCGATGTCGGGCAGTTGGAATGTTTCCAGCTCGCGCTCGATATCGCTTTCTATTTGGTAAAACCCTTTATCGTCAAACCGTTGCAGTGCCTCGGTGTATTCAGAAATTTTCTTCATGTCGTCGCCCATGGTCATGGGGTATGTTTCTACGATATGGCTTAGCTGGCTGTATTCAGGCAAGCCGGCTAACACATATTGCAGCACGGTCTGCTCGTTGGTGCCATGATGCTCCTGCGCTGTCGCTACAACGGTCGTGCCGCGTTTAAAAATAACCTCGCCGGTATAATCCGTATCAATTCCCGCCAGCATGCCAAATAGGGTACTTTTACCCACACCGTTGCGGCCAATCACCCCAACCTTCTCGCCGTCATCCACCGAGAATTTGACATTCGTCATCAGGACCTTAGGCCCAAACGACTTTTCGGTAATAGAAATATCGGCAATCATAAGATGCTATTGTAACAGAGGTGGCCCAGGATTGATAGTTGACATTTTTAATTAAATTTGCTATAATATAATTATACCTGTCATCGCACCCGCATGCAGGCCGATCAATCTGTCTTCGCTGAAGACAGAAGGGAGCACCAAATGAACCGCATCGTCAACGTCGCGACCGTCGTGGTCGGAGGCATCGTCGCCATCAAGATCGCGAAGGAGGTCAAGGACTTCATCGTGTTCGACGCCGGCTCGACCGAGAACCGCCGCTACCGGAAGTTCTACAAGGAGATCTCCCGGGCGGCCAACAAGATGAAGAACGTGTCGGTGGAAGAGCTGATGGAGCTGCTGCGTGGTGAGGAGCTCACGCCCCAGGTGGCCGGCTCCGACCGCAACGCCATGTAGTCCGCACCTGTCCGACCTGATGATTGCCCGCGACCCATCATGCCGCCGAAGACAGCCACCGAAGTCAAGCCAACAAGCTCCTTCAGGTCCGCTTCGGCGGCTGTTTTCGTTTTATATAAAATATTGTTGACAGCATACATAGGACGCAGTATCATTACTCTTAATCTGTAACGGACTCTGGGAGCGCTCGGGTGCTTCATATACCCCGGTATGGATGCCGAGAAATCGGTTCAAATACGACATTTTCTGACCACATACGACCCGGCGTCGTATCTCCGTCTCAGAATAGACAGAGCAGAATCGTCGTTTAGGCAGGCTAGAGAGAGGAAGGCCGCGCGGTTTTCCTGCAAATACCATACGATGCCTGCCTAAGCCCCCGCGTTCCAGCCAGACCCCTCCAAAAGGTCCGGCTGGTGCGGGGGCTCGTCAATTTCTTGCTATACTTTATCTAATGACGAAAACACTCAACAATGTTCGCTTCTGGACATACCACGACTCAACTAAGCCAGTTTGTATTTTTATTCATGGCTTCACTGGTAGCCACGAAGGTTTTCAGTACATCATTCCGCATTTAAAGGATTTTCATATCATCGTGCCGGATTTGCCAGGGTTTGGCGAAAGCCCACTTACACTAAAGAAATATACGATTGATGAACTCGCAAAAGCTACTAATGAATTTGTAACCAGGCTTAATCTAAAAACACCACCTTTTTTAGTATCACACTCCATGGGTGGATTGGTTGCCGCGAGCATGCTGGCGCAAAACCCTGAACTCTATAATGGGAAAACGGTATTCATCAGCCCGGTGGCAATCAAAGTAAATTACCTGGATTCACGCAAGCTTGGCGAGCTGCTCGGCCGGTTGCAATACTTTTTAGGCAAAACCATACCAGGTGCAGGCCCGCGTATGGTGAAAAGTCGGCTGCTATCGCGCATGGCAACTAAATTAATCCTCACAACAGATGACAGAGCATTAGAAAAAGCCATTCATGGGCACCATTTCAAAAATTTAGATTATATTTCAAGTATCAATTTTTATCACAAGCTCCATAAAGATATAAATAAAAAAGGTGCGATTGATTACGCACCTCAACTAACCAAAAAGTTCACGCCGCTGATTATTACCGGTAGCAGCGATAATGTGACCCCATTAAAAGGTGAGAA
>CAZVUR010000002.1:0-39115 GCA_964629385.1 uncultured Candidatus Saccharibacteria bacterium
ATACTTCTAGCATTAAAAGCATATACATTACAAAAAGGAATAAAATATGGCATATAAAAATAAAAAATATTATCAAGCAGGAGTTGCACATCTTGCAATTGTTATTATTCTGGTTGTTGTTATTGCAGGTGCCCTTGGTTTTGTTGCGTATAGCCGCATGCAGGGCCAACAGGCGAATGCTGGTGGAACCGGATTCCTTGGCCTTGGTAAGTTTGCTCCACCAAAGACCCCTGATAATCCCCCAACTAGCAGTAATAGTAATAGCGGTAGTGTAAAGGCTCCTAGCACTACTAAAAAAGATATTCCAGCTCTTCCGGCTCCAGTAACGGTTACCTTGACGCCAAATGACTGGACTTTGACAAAGGACGCAAAGGTTGTGAATGACCCGAAGTACGGTACCGTTCTTCAAATCAATAAAGTCGGCATGGCGGCAGATGCGGCTCCGCTCGCTACACTAGCTGGTGATAATGAAAAGTTCAATCCACTCTCTGAGTTCAATAAGACAGCGGCTATTAATATGTCGAAGTACATGACTGGGTACGAAAAGGACCACTTTGTTGCTAAATACTGTGTATCATCCCAGCAACTGTATTCGAACCAAGACTGGTCTAAGTTCCCGTATGTGTCTACTTACCAAACGCGTATTGGAGGATTAGGTCAAGCAAATGGCTTTGGGCTAAACGGTATGCATAATGACCCTAAGTGGTATGAAAACTACTGTAAAACAGAAGAGAAAAAGGGTGTTACAGTCAACCTTAGCGAGGTCCTTAAAGGGAATGAACGAGCTGGCTACAATACGTTTAAAGATGGCTTAAAAGTTACGACAACAACGTACGTTCCGAAATCTGGAAACCCACCAGCAAACGGTACCATTAAAATTGGTAACATTACTATAACGTATACATACGACTACTAATTCCGTAAAAAACAACAAGGCCTTCTGACACGGAGGCCTTTTTGTTTAGCTAATTTTTGGAGTTAGCTTGCACTTAGGAAGGCTGTGGGGCATGAGTTTAGCTAGCGTATGATTCAGCACGACCATTGCGATACCGAATATGGTAGTAAATATAATACGCATGGACGCCCCGCATTATTGCTAAGGTGTGAAAATATTCACACTTTTTCTGATATATCCTGACTACAATAGGGAGCAACGTGAGTAATAACGCTACCTCAGTGGTTGATTTTGAACTTATTTTTGATGCACTAGATGCACCCTATATTATATTTGCCGCCGACCACCCCGACCTTACGATACTGGCTCAAAACGATGCCCACGTTGCCATTGCCTTACAGCCCCGTGAAAAAACCATTGGTAAAAAGTTACTTGATGCGTTTCCAGATACATCAGACACCTTTAAAAAAACGGGTAAAAGCGAGTTAGTAGATTCAATCTACCGGGTAATAAAGACTGGCAAGCCAGATTCAATGCCTGACCTTCAATACGATTTGTTTAATGAAGCTGGCGAACAGGTTCAAAAATTTTGGAAAGTAGTACACTATCCCATTGCGCGCGATGGAAAGATTATTGCTGTATGCCAAGCAACAAAAGATATCACCGAAGAGCGCCTTGTTAAGGAGCAGCTTGACAGTACGCAGTCGCGCTTAGAGGAGGTACTTTCAACAAGCCTTGTTGGTACCTGGAGTCTTGATTTAGCAACTCAAAAGGTAACCGCCGACAGTAACTTAGCGACGATGTTTGGCATTCCCGGCGAGCAGGCGCATGCCGGCCTTGAGTTGCAGCGGTTCGTAGACTGTATTTATCCAGCCGATCAAGCCAGCGTGCAGAAAAAAATTACTGCCGCGATCAAATCAGGGGAATTGTACGAAGCCGAATACCGTACCGTAGTTGCTAATGGCGATGTACGGTGGGTGTTAGCTCGTGGAAACGTTAAACTGGATGAGAATAATAAACCCGCTTCGTTTTCGGGCAGTATTATTGACATTACTGAACGCAAGCAAGCCGAACAAGCACTCGCAGATAGTGAGGCTAGGCTCCGGTTTATGGCTGATTCAATGCCACAGTTAGTATGGATTACGCGCCCCGACGGCTACCACGAATACTATAACCGTCAATGGTACGAATATACCGGCACGAAACCAGGCAGTACAGACGGTGAGGGCTGGAACGATTTATTCCACCCAGATGATCAAAAACGGGCGTGGAAAGTGTGGAACAGGTCGCTTAAAACAGGCGAACCTTATGAAATTGAGTACAGGTTGTATCATGCGCCGTCTGGGCAATACCGCTGGGTTATCGGCCGAGCGCTTCCGCTCCTTGATGCAGAAGGCAACATTACAAAATGGTACGGTACCTGTACGGATATTGACGACCAGCGCCGCGCCACCGAACAACAGGCATACATAGCCGACGTCACTAAAGAGTTAGTTACCAGTCTTGATTTGAATAAAACGCTCAAAAAAATAGCCAAATTGAGCGTACCAATGATAGCAGACTGGTGTACGGTCGATTTATATTCCAAGGAGCGAGGATTCGAGCAAGTGAGCGTGGCGCATGCCGATCCTAAAAAAGTCGCCATCGCCAAAGAATACCGTAAACATAATCCATTGCATATCGACGATGATACGGTGATTCCACGGATGCTCAAAACTGGCAAACCAGAGTTTTACCCCGTGATTACCAAACAAATGATTGAACAGTATGTGGAAGATAAAGAGACGCTGGAGTTCATGAAATCGCTCAATATATGTTCAATGATGATGGTGCCACTCAAACAAGATAAAAAAACCGTTGGTGCAATAAGTTTTGTTTCGTCTGATTCAGGACGCTATTTTACTGAGTCTGATTTTAAAATGGCCAACGAATTGGGGGCTCGCGTCTCGCTGTCGTTTACAAACGCCACTTTGTACGAAAAATCGGTCAACGACCTGAAGCGCCGCCGGGAACTTGAAAAGCAGCTACGCCTTGAAAAACAGACCCTTGAATCTCGCGTTAAAGAACGCACACAGCAGCTGCAGCTAACCAACCAAGGCTTGCGGGAGGAAATTATTAAGCGCCAGGCAATTGAAAGCGATTTGAACGAATATAGTAACGAGCTTTCGCGCAGCAACAAGGAGCTGGAAGACTTTGCCTACGTTGCATCGCATGACTTACAAGAGCCGCTAAGAAAAATCCAAGCCTTCGGTAACTTGTTACTCAGTGAATACGGTGATTCACTTGGCCTTGAAGGCGTGGATTATTTGAGCCGTATGCACGCGGCTGCCAACCGGATGAGCACATTGATTACAGACCTGCTAACGTTTTCACGGGTGAGCAGGCGGGCACCAGATACGCAGCCGGTTAACCTAAATGATGTAATGAATGATGTCATGAGCGACTTGGAAGCCAGAATTGAGCAAACCAATGCCACCGTGACAGTCGAACCATTACCAACGGTAGAGGCTGACCCGACTCACATGCGTCAATTGATGCAGAATTTAGTGGGGAATGCTGTGAAATTCCATCGGGCAGAAGTAGTACCAAAGGTGAAGGTGACTTCGAGCGAAAAAGATGGGGGCTATGAAATACGGGTGACAGATAACGGTATTGGGTTCGACGAGAAGTACCTTGATAGGATTTTTGCTGTTTTCCAGCGCCTGAATGAGCGATCATCATACGAAGGAACTGGTATCGGGCTAGCTGTATGTCGAAAAATCGTGGAACGCTATGATGGTACAATAACTGCAGAAAGTAAAAAAGGGCGTGGCTCCACTTTCATTATTTGGTTGCCCCAGAAGAAAGGTACACACTAACTATGGATAAAGAAAAAGTAAAGCCGATTGTTATTTTAATGGCCGATGATGACGATGATGACTTCATGCTTACACAGAAAGCCCTAAAAGAAAGTCGTTTGCTCAATACGCTCATACGCGTGCAAGATGGGGAAGAGTTGATGGATTATTTGCACCACCGGGGTGACTATAATGATAAGAATGCTCCCCGCCCAGGCGTGATTTTGCTTGACTTGAATATGCCGCGTAAAGATGGCCGCGAAGCCCTAAAAGAAATTAAGTCAGATGAATCACTCCGTAATATTCCAGTAGTAGTATTTACTACCTCGAAAGCTGAAGAAGATATATACAAAACCTATCAGCTAGGTGTTAACTCATTTATTACAAAACCTGTGACATTTGAAAACCTTACAAATGTCATGCGCGCATTAGGTAATTATTGGTTCGAGATCGTCGAACTTCCTAAGTAGAGATGGACCCGAATAATCTTAAAAATATACGAGTACTGGTTGTTGAAGACGATGAAGACGACTGGCTGATTACTAAAAAAATATTTTCACAGATTAAAAACTCACCATTTCAAATTGAGTGGGCGCCAACCTACGACAATGCGCTTGAGCAAATCGATGCCGATACGCACGATGTGTACTTGCTGGATTATCGCCTTGGAGCCCATACGGGTACCGACTTATTAGCACATGCGCACCCCGAACGGCGCCGCCAGCCGTTTATTTTGATGACCGGTGTAGCTGACAGCGACTTGGAGTGGAAATCATTGAAACTTGCCGCCGCCGATTACCTGGTAAAAGGTTCATTTGACGCCGTACTGCTCTCGCGCACACTTTACTATGCCTTGCAGCGTAAGTATATCGAGCAACAACGCATTGATCAGCTGATTGAGTTGAACCAGGCCAAAGAAGAATTTATTTCAATCGCATCGCATCAACTTAGAACTCCTGCAACAGGCGTAAAACAATACATAGGCATGGTAATCGAAGGCTTCATGGGCGAGGTGCCTGCAAAGCAACTACCCATGTTAAAGCAAGCCTATGAGAGCAATGAACGGCAACTCCGCATAATAAACGATTTGCTGAAAGTGGCGCAGATTGACTCTGGTAAGCTAAAGCTCCACCACCATACTGTTGATATTAATCAGCTTGTGAGTGATGTGGTACGAGAGCAACGTCAAATCGCATCAAACCGTAAACAACGTATTACATTCACGCCGCTCAAGCGCACTCGAACGCTGGAACTAGATAAAGATATATTCCGGATGGTATTTGAGAATATTATCGATAACGCGTGTAAGTATTCGCATAACCATTCAACCATCACGGTAGAACTTAGTGAGACGGATGAAGCGGTTCATATTGCTGTAATGGACGAAGGAGTTGGGATAGATAAGTCCGAGCTACACAAGCTGTATGGCAAATTCACGCGTATCAATAACCCATTATCAGCGAAAGTTGGCGGGTCGGGGCTGGGACTATATTGGGCGAAGCATATTGTTGATCGACACGGCGGTACAATAGCCTATTCTCCAAATAAACCAAAGGGATCGACCTTTGTTATTAGTTTGCCGAAACGGCCCTCGGCTCCAAAGTAATAAAAGTGAATATTGTTACACACGTACATAAAATTTAACTATATAATCAAGCAGATATGAAAGAGAACCAACTAACCGTACTAATCGTCGAAGATGACGAGGACTTAAATAAAGCCTACCAAATGATAATCGCCTCCGAAGGGTATTCTGTGAAGTCTGCCTTCAACGGTAAACAGGCCTTAGAATCTATTACCGCTTCCGGTGACCCAGCAATTATATTTTTAGATTTACGCATGCCCGTACTTGATGGCATCGGATTTTTGAAACAGTACCAACCAGAAAAGCATCCTGATACCACGATTGTGGTGTTCAGTAACTACGATGCGCAAGATGAAGTGGATGAAGCTTATGAGTTAGGCGCTCACCGATACGTATTAAAAGCCCGCGCCGCCCCTAAAGAGCTACTTCGGATTATTGCTGATATTTCTCACGAAAAACAGCATCAGTCTAGCGATGACTAAACCGATAAATCTCTAAAAGCGTCTTCACCTAAGAATGCTTCGAGCTTAGCTTTATCTACCGTGTAGGTAAAACTGGCGTAATTAATAATGCCTTTGTCTCGCAGAATCTTCATATTTTTAGCTGTACTTTCGCGGGTTAAACCAACAAATGACCCAAACAGCGCATGACTAATCCGTATATTAATTTTATATACCCCAGGGCGAATTTCTTTCCCGTGAGTAAAAAGTAAATAATAGAGGGTGAATCCAATTTTTTCTGGCGCCCGTGATTGCTCAAGGCCAGTTACCCGAAGTAGCAACGATGTATATACTGTGGATGTCTTTTTTAACATTGCTTGGAGCCGCTCGGGTGTAGTATTGATATACTCCCAGAATACTGTACGTGGAATTTGGAATAGCCGGCAATCTTCAACCGCTTCATAGTAAAATAAACTATTGCTCGTTATACCGAGCACCCAAGTTAGCGGCAGGATATCGCCAGCCCCGTATAAGGCGGTTGTACGTTCTTCGCCCGCAGAGGTGATAGTGTAGGCGCGTATAATGCCACTGCGAATTATCATGACATACCGCGGTATCTCGCCCTGAAATAATACGTTGCCACCTTTAGGGATCGTCTTGAAGGTTCCCCGGGGCTTTAATTCTCGAAACATGTCTTCCATATCTGTTGTACTCAGTATACTACCTGCTGGTTCCATAGAGGTTTGTGAAATTTATTACATAATTTTTGTAAGCCTGCTCACAGCGCAGAGCAAAAGCGGTTTGTATAGTAGGAGTATACCAATGTGGAGGAGGTAGATATGGGAAAGATGGATAGTAGTGACGTAACAGCACGCATTAACCGGTTTTTAGACCGTAAAGCGGGCAAAACAATAAGCATGGATGATTTGTCAGACTATAAGTCACGTCGATCACATCGCAACGAGGCCGTTGCGGCTGGCGCGCCTTTTATAGCTTTGGCTATCAAGTAAGCGAGGATTCATGGCAAGAACAATATCACACTTGAATAGTAATACTTCCCCGGCAGTGAAGCGGCAGGCTCGGCATCATGCCGCCCAACGCCAGCTCAAAGAATTTGAGCGCCAATATATAAGAAGCAATAAAGATCCACACATATACCTGTAAATCCTACATTACCGCTCGTGTCAGAACTCACACTCGTCGCCTTGTGGCGGCGAGTTTTGTATAAGCGTGTAATTACAGGGGTGTACAACCTAAAAAATATGTGATTTTTATCACACTATTAATTACGAATTGTCAATAAAATGGAAATATGACTACAAAGCATAAGCAAAAATTTGATACAAGCCACGTAATCATACTTGGCAGCATTACTATGACAGCATGGTTACTTTTCTCAGGCATATTCGCACCACACAGTTTTACAATGCTCTTAGCAAACAATGGCGTGTTTGATTCTGGCCTACGTGTCGGCATTTTAGCGGCCCTGATAACAGTGTTTGTATCGTCACCGCCCCGCGCACTCTATTTTAGAATTTTTCTTGGCGCCACTTCTACCATTGTGCTCATCGCCAGCTTTGTACTAATGGCTGATTACCATATTGGTATCTTAGACGCACTGCTGTACCTGTTGGTATCTATTGTGCTGGCGCTTGAAGCGCTTGAATATGAAACGGCTCCTACTTACAAGCGGGCAAAGCGGGTGATGGACTTGCCAGAAAACACATCGTCGACCCAGTCAGCATAACTCCTGAACTGTATTATTGAGCCGTGGTTTGTTCAACGGTAGGGGCAAGTTTATTGCTGCTAGAGCGCATTAATTTTGCCCACTAGTGCTATAAGCTAGTGTAAAATGGCACCAGATACCTCTTCCTGAGGTATAATGAAGAAAAGACGCGAGAGGGCCAGTGCCAGAAATTTCGGGAGTATGTAGGCGTGACAATTAAAGAAACAGCAGGGAAGATGCTACTTTACCTTTATCAACTGCAGCGAACAGTGCCGTCAAGCATGCAGTATCGCCAGCTGGGGTTCATAGACAAAGCCGATGGGAAAGTCGGCCTTACTAGTGATAAGAAATGGCTTACTCGTGATTTACTCGATATCAGCACCCAGTCGTCGGACGTATTCAACGGTTTTGTATTTTTAATAGACAAAGGGTTTATCCGCTCACGTGAGCGCACCACCTCGGGAGCGCGAATATATGTGGGTATTCACCTAACGGCCGCTGGTATCGATGTGATCGAAGGCGTTGAACACGGCAGTACTGGCAAAGATACCTTCACGTCGACATTTAATATCCCCGTAGGCGAGGATATGGACGTGGAATCGCTGATTCAAGAGAACGTCGGCGCACTCTTGAAATAACAAGGCAGATTGAAGCCTCAATCCCTCTTATGCTATGATTAGTGCAACGAATAAGCATGCAATAAGTGGAGTAAACAGACAGTATGGATAAGGGGCCGTTCCGTGGCCATGGGCAAGACAGCAAAAGCTACCAACCTCAGCAACCAGCACAGGAGCCTGAGCTAGAAAAAGTGCCTGTTAGCGCTCCGCGCACCACGTATTCACGTAAAAGTAATACGCCGCCGGTATCACAGCCATCAGGTAAGCGCTGGCTAGTTGGGGTACTACTCGTGATTGGCGTACTTCTTCTTGGGCTAATCGCTTGGATGATTTGGCAAGCTACCAAGCCTACTGCTAGTGGCATAGATACTAGTAAGTACCAGATGGTAAAGTTGAGTGACGGCCAAAGTTATTATGGAAAACTCAGCGTACTGGATGATGAACACATGAAATTGACCGACGTATTCTATCTTGAAAACGAAGCAAGTACTACAGGTAATACCGACGATTCTACAAGTACTGACGACCAATCAAGCCAGAATAAGTACAAGCTACTAAAATTTACTGGCATATATTTTGGGCCCGAAGATGAAATGACGATTTCTCGCAATCAAATAATCAATTACGCCAATCTGGATGCAGATAGTAAGATTGTTAAAATAATCGAACAATATAACACGTCGAATAACTAATATTTCGGTACATTTGGCAAAGTGGCACTAGTAAGTGACTTCACGTAATCTTTCCAGGCGTCGTTCGATATCTTATTCTCGGACTTTATAAGGATTAACAGGTCTTCTTTGGCCAGAATAACGGACTGTGGGCCTTTTGATGACGTTCCAATATACACATCGGTATTATTTGCTTTAATCTTATCGGTAGCGTGATAGCCCTGGGCTAATTTTTTTACTTGGGCATCGATGTTGCGGCCGAACGATTTGGGCACAGGCTGTTCGCTCACGATAATCGGGACGTCGCCAATTTTATCCGAGTAGGCATATACAGGATCATTCTCTGGGGGGCTGACTCGCTTCCAGCCACCCAGTGTTACTACCGACTCTCCTTTTGGCAGAATAGTTGTATAGTTTGGCCCCTGTGCTAACGGCTGCGACTTGTCTTCGGGCTGCGAGTTAATCCAAACAAACACAATAAGCAGTGCGACCGCCGCCGCAACGATAAGCTTTTGTCGGCCTGTAAAGACTCGACGTTTGGCTGGTTGGTCGGGCGTGGACACGATTGGTTTTTGCGGCGGCTTTGACTTTGGTTGAACAAAAACATGAGGCCGCTCGCTCTTGGTTATTCTTTGCTTTACATCCACTCTGTAGCAATTCCTACGTCACATTAAATAATGATGGTCACCTCTGGGAACCGTATGACGCCACTAGGTAAGGTTATATACCAAGTTTACCATAACTACTTTGCTGTTAGTTGTTACTGAATGTGAAGTTCAGGTTGCTTACGTAAGCTTTGGCGTTACTATGCGCAGAGAGGTTGATTCTAAATAGGATGCTATCACCAGCGGCGAAACTACAGTTCGCTGGATCATCGGTATCATCAGCCAGCGCCTCTTGCCATGAGGTTTGCGCGCCCGTAGACACCGAGATCTCCGAACTACACGACACCAGGCCGCTGTCGCCATCACGATATACTTGGTAACTTACCGTGGCATTAGAACTATCGGTCCGGCCCTTGAGTGATGTTGAGCCCGCTACGAATTCTTTAAAGTTAGCGGGCAGCTGGTAGGTAACATAGATACTTCTTGTTTGCGCGCTAGTCTCAGCAGAAGTCCACTTATAGAAGTTGTATGTTTCATTGGTACCACACACATTTTCGCCGTTACTAGCGTCATTGATATTCAACGTATCTGAACATAAATCGGAAGTAATCGTGCCAATATCCGCACCATTCATAACGGCGTTCGAATATTCAGGGCTAAGGGTAACAAAGCTATCAGGGCTAGCGCCGCAGTTTCCCCAGCCACTTTCTTCGTAACACTGTACTTCACCGAGCGTGGTGTCATAGTACATACTACCAAGCAGCGCAGGATCAGTTAAGCTAGGGGCTGATACACCCTTATCGAGCGTGAGCAGAGACGTAGAACTATCGGTATTATCGCCAATCGTGACATTCGAGCTGTTAGTCTCGCTACTGTACACATCGTGAGTAGTCGACGAGCTGGTTGTGCCAGCAACGGACCAGTCGCTACCGTTCCATAGCATGGTGGCGGTAGTATCAGGCCGCATAGTCACGGTTGTCGAGCCATCATTGGCTGAGAGTGTGAAGTTTTCTGATCCAGCAGCGGCCATGATGTAGATGATGCGCCCGGCAGTGGTGTTGAGCGGGTCGGGCAAGGTGGCAGTTTTTCCACTGGCGCTAAAACCGGTAAGGATGCCCGACTTGCCGTCGATACTGGTAGAGCTAATGGTACAACTGGTTGCTACTGGTTGCCCGTTGGTGTAGCAGTTTGCATCGTTTGTAGTAGTCGAGAAGGTTGGCGTAGTAAGGATGACAAGTCCGTTCGTGCCGGTACCACTACCGGAGCCTCCAGATATGACAATATCTCCGCCGTTGCCATTGGTGCCACCCGAAGCGCCGCCAGTTATAGTTAGATTACCTCCGTTTGATCCACTACCAGAGCCGCCTCCTCCCGCCGAAATCGAAACATCCGTTCCGGCTAAGTCGGGGCTCGATGTGGCTGCTGAAATCGAATGATTGCCGTTAGAGCCAAGCAAGATATCACCACTGTTGGTAATCGTGAACACATCTTGTGATGTATTTTGCAGCTGCAGTAAGTTGCCTATGCCCAGTTTGTTGATAAACAGGCTACTCGTTGAACTGTTGTCGGTTTGGACGCCCTGACCCAGTTGGGCGAGTTGGTCGGCTGACTTGCCACCTACTTTACCAGCGTTTAGCGCGTATGGAGTAGACGTGAGCCGCTTCATTGGGAGCATTTCGCCATCAGCCGTACACGGCGCGGTGCCGAATGTCGTACAAGTAGCGTCAGAGCCAGCGATATTAATCGACAGCCACAGCGTGTCGTTGTTCCAATCAATACTGCTGCCAAATGGCGTCTTTGACCCAAGATCAACCGAGAAGTAGCCATTCTTTACAACCACACCTTGGTTGGCATTGTTATTGACGTAACTTTCCGACCACGACAAGCTGCCATCGGTGTTACCGGCAGCGCTACCGCTGCCACCTTCGTAAATCTTGAACTGCATGTTGTAACGGCCATCGGCTACCAGTCCACCACTAGAAGTAAGGAGTCGTCCCTGGAAGCTCATTTTTTCGTTGATACCAGGCGCGGCAAGTGAAACATTAGCAAATAATAGCGTTGTAGTTAACGCAACGAATAGCGTAAGAAGCCCTGCCAATGGCAGTGCATAGCGCCGTTTAAGAATAGTGGGTAGGTAGGACCACACGTACATTTTTTGTATGTTTTTCTTTATTTCTTCTCTGTTACAGAGCAAAAAATATTTGTTTCACTTGTGACGTGTGGTGGTCCATCAAAGCTTAGGCGAAGTATTAGAAGTTGGTGATTTAACACTTGATCCAGCTCAAAAAAGTGTTACTAGGGCAGGCCAAGATATCCGCCTTACCTCAAAAGAGTACGCCATTTTGGAATACTTAATGCGTAATTCTGGCCGCGTAGTGTCAAAAGATAACATTATTTCGCACGTATGGGATTTTGATGCCGATGTACTACCAAATAATGTAGAAGTGTTTATTACATTCCTGCGTTCAAAAATCGATAAACCATTTAAAAAACCATTACTCCACACTGTTCGTGGATTTGGGTACAAAGTGAGCATAGATGCCTAACATTCGTGAAGTCATAAACGACAAAGTAAAGGGTGATACGCGGCGACTGGCCGCTACCTACTTAGTAATTATCATGGGGCTTACCGTGATATTTTCTACGGTTATCTATACCATCAGCTCATCCCAATTCGACAGGCCGCTTCCACCAAACTCCAGTAGATCACAGCAATTTTTATTCAATAACAATGGCCAGTATTACAGCATTCAAGATTTGATTGAGCAGCGAGCAGACGAGGCCAGGGCAGAACTAATTGGCTGGCTGGTTATTCTTAACGTAACAGTGCTTGTTGGCGGTGCGTTCTTTAGCTATTTCTTAGCTCGTAAAACTCTAGAGCCAATCGAAACAGCCATGGAAGCGCAATCACAGTTTGTTTCAGATGCTAGCCACGAACTCCGCACGCCACTTACCGCCCTGCAGGTAACAAACGAAGTGGCCCTGCGTAAAAAGAAGTTAAGTATTGATGAAGCTAAAGAGCTAATCGAATATAACTTGGCCGAAACAATCAAACTACGCAATCTGTCCGACGCGCTGCTCGGCCTAGCCAAGCAAGATGCTTCAGATATTACGCGCGAGCAATTTGATGTAGCACCAGTCATTCAATCAGCGGTTGAATCATTCGAGCCAATTGCAAAAGATAAATCAATTACCATCAAACAAGACGTAGTAAGCGTATTTGTTATGGCGAATCAGCCAGCCTTAGAGCACGTTGTGCGTATCTTGATTGACAACGCCGTAAAATACTCGCCGCAAAACTCAACAGTTACGATTTCGGTCAAAAACGAAGCTGCAAATGTAGTTGTTTCAGTTCGCGATCAAGGCCCGGGAATTGACGCCAAGCACCAAACCAAAATCTTCGATCGTTTTTACCGCGTTGACGAATCTCGCTCGTCACAGCATATCGAAGGCAGTGGCTTAGGGCTTGCTATCGCTAAGTCGATAGCCGAGAAGCACGGCTTCGGCCTGAGCGTGAGCAGTAAGCCGGGTAGGGGGGCAGAGTTCAAAATCATCGTGTCGCGCTAATGATATGATAGAGGTATGCTGCAATACCTTAGATCAACCGCGAAAAGTCTTACGATCAAACAAACCGAAGTATTACAAACTGGCACCTGGATACGATCGGAAAAACCAACAGACAATGAAAAAATCGCTCTCATTAACTTAGGGATCGATGAAAGTATTTTGACCGACGCACTCGACCCGCACGAGGTGCCACGCGTTGAACCAGACGAAGGGTGGACGTATTTCATTACGCGTTTGCCAGATACAGATGATGATTTTAATGATTTTACCACGCCAATTTTATTTGCTATGAGCAATGAACATATCGTTACAGTTAGTCGCGATTCGTTAGGGCGATTATGGCAGCCGTTTATTGATTCGACCAATGTATCTACCAGCGAGCAAACCCGACTTTTCATGTTGATGATGGAGGCCATAACGCAGCAATATCAACGTCGGGTGGCCACGATTAATCGCCAAATGCGCGCTGCCACCAGCGACGTGCGTAGCTTGCAGTCGCGAGATATTGCCACGCTGACTGAATATGAACGAAAACTAAACGACTATTTAGATGCGCTTATTCCCACCAACACTGCCACCGAAAAGCTGCTCAGTGGCCGCATGTTGAAGTTAAGCGAAGATGACCGTGATTTAGTGGAAGACCTATCTATCGATTTCGAACAACTTATTGCGCGTTGTAAGTCACTGCTTCGTACCATTACCAATCTGCGTGATTCGTACCGTGCGGTTATGGATACGCGCTTGAACGAGACCATTCGTTTACTTACGGTCATCACGCTGGCACTCACTATTCCCACTATGATTGCCGGGCTCTATGGTATGAATGTCGATGCGTTGCCTGGCTCGCATTCACCATATGCATTCTGGGCAGTCGTTGCAATCAGCTTGCTATCGGCAGGCTCACTCAGTATATATTTCCTTCGTAAACGCTGACTCCTGTACAATAAATGGTGATGAAACCATTCTCATTCGAAATCGTCGGCGCACCGGGCGATGAGCGTTTTATGCGTGCCGGTATTATTCATACGCCTCATGGTGATATTGAAACCCCTGCCTTTATTCCGGTTGGTACCCAGGCTACAGTAAAAGCAATGACACCCGAAATGCTCCGCGAAACCGGTGCACAGGCGGTACTTTCTAACGCGTTTCACTTATATCTAAGGCCTGGCTCTTCGTTGGTTGAACAAGCTGGCGGCTTGAGCAAGTTCATGAACTGGAACGGCCCCACCTTTACGGATTCTGGCGGTTTTCAGGTACTTTCGCTAGGCAGCGGATTCAAAAAAGTGATTTCCATGGATGCCGATGAATCAGTAAATACCCCCAAAAGTGAACGCCGTGCTTTTGTAGATGATAACGGCGTGAACTTTAAGTCTCATTTAGACGGAAGCATGCATCGTTTTACGCCTGAAGTGTCTATGAAGATCCAATATGAGCTAGGTGCCGACATTGCTTTTGCGTTTGATGAGCTGACTTCATTGGCAGAACCGTATGAGTATCAAATCGAAGCATTAAATCGAACACACACATGGGCAGAGCGGTCGCTTACTGAATTCCGTCGGCTAGGTAATGAATCGGGCAAGCCATACCAAGCGTTATTTGGCGTATTGCAGGGCGCAAATTACGAAAACCTTCGTCGCGATACAGCCAGATTCTTGGGCGACATGGATTTTGACGGGTACGGTATTGGCGGGGCAATCGAAAAAAAGCGGCTCGGCGAAATCGTAAAATGGACAACCGAAGAACTGCCAGCAAATAAACCAAAACACATGCTTGGCATTAGCGAGCCCGATGATATGTTCGAGGCAGTGGCAATGGGTGTTGATACATTCGACAGTGTATCACCAACACGAGTAGGGCGAAACGGGGCGTTTTATACACCCACTGGACGCAAAAATATCAAGGGCGCAGCATATAAAACTGATTTTAACCCGCTTATGGAAGGCTGTGAATGCTATGCTTGCAAAAACTACACCCGTGCCTACATCCACCATTTACTACGTGCTAAAGAGATTTTAGGCTACACTCTTGTGTCTATTCATAACGAAAAATTCATTATCTCTCTTGTAGCTGGTATGCGAGCGGCTATTTTAAACGGAACGTTTAACGATTACCGTCAAGAGTGGTTAGCGAGATATTATACCTAAACCTTGATGTGTAGTGGACTAAAGTCAGTCTTTTTGTCGTAGGTATCTATGCCTTCAGCTTTTTTGATAGAAGTTATTACTCTGTATGTTAGCGGTAGAAGCACAACTTCAACGCCTGTTTTGAATAGCCATCCAATGAGTATGAACACCACCATGTCGCCAAATCCTAAAATTCCACCAAACGCTATAAGCGCGAATACTACAGTATCAAAAAATTCTCCTACAAATGTCGAACCTATCAAGCGTAGCCATAGCTGCTTTCCTTTTGTACGAACTTTTAACTTAGCGAGTACATAGGAATTTAAGAATGAACCCACCAAATACGCAGATAAACTTGCCAGAACAATTCGGGGGAAGAACCCAAGTACGGCTTCATAGGATTTTTGAGCGGTGTACTCTGCTGCACCTGGTAAATAACGCACGATGGTAAAGGCCACTACGGCCAGTAACATCACGCCAAAACCAATCCATATTGCCCGTCGCGCCTGCTTGTAGCCGTATACTTCTGTTAAAACATCGTTAAATATGTAGATAAGCGGGAATAAAATAGCTCCGCCATCAGTAATAATTGGTCCAAACGCAATCAACTTTGTAGCGGCCAAGTTTGATATTAAAAGCATCGCTGCAAAGAAGGCGATAATAATGTCTAGATATCGATATTGTTTTACGTGCATATATAGCCATTATAAAGCAGGTGAAAAACTATTCACTGCTTTTAATGTCTTAAAGCTCCATAGTTATATACATACAAGATATAACAAAGGAGAACAAGACATGAAAACTACAACTCAAACGTCGCTTCAACAAACAACCCCGGCGCAGCTTCGCACATTTTGTGAAGTGTTTGCATGTTCGGTAGCATATCAGGGCTCTCGAAGTTCGGTGTTTGTTGCCAAAAGTAGCCGGCCGATTCCGCTGTTTCAAGCAACTCGCCAGCAGGGTTCTGCCCCACAAGGAGCGTAAAGTGAATGAAGCTTTCCAGCTCACCGCTGCGGTACACCCTAAAGTAGCCATGCCCCTGCACTTCAAAGTCGATAGTAAGTCCAGTTTGCTCTCGCGCCGTTTGCTGGGCCGTCGTGCGTGCGTCGGTTTCAGCGACGGGTTGCGCCTGCATAAACCCCGTCAGGCCGAGCAGGGGCTGGGTTTGGCGTTTATAGAGTAGCCACGCATCGTCTTCGCTTCTCCTAACTGCGAGGAGGAGAATCGAATACGCTCTATCAAGCAGCCGACTTTCTTTTTTAAATGCACCTTTACCAACACGCCGGCCTTTCATGGTTAGGGAATAGTGGCCGTCTTCTAGTTTTTCTACCAGGCCTGATTTCATTACCTTTTTTAGGTGGTAGGTGAAGGCTTTATTTTCCATGTCATCAGGTTTCAAGTCACTAAAGCGTAGGCTTTCAGCAAAAGCCAGGTCGTACACAATTGATTTTTGAATATGATGATCAAGCATTACTTATACTATACGGTATCTCTCATATAAAAGGGTATTGAGTCAGTTTACGCTCCATTTATCTGCTCGAATACCGCCTTACACGCAAAGTATTCTGTTACTTTTAGTAAATAGAATACTTTGGTTGCAGTCGCTTTATGGTATTCTCACAAACAAATGAATCGAAACTGAACATATATTGAAATATTTAAATATATCTATATAATAAATCATATGAACAGTACTTCAACCGCAACCATTCTAAAAAGCTTAGCCGACGATACACGGCTATCTATTGTACGCAAATTGGCCTGGGATAACTGCGAAGTAAATAGCAGCGACATCGTTTCCGACTGTGCATTAGCACTTAAACTATCGCAACCAACCATGAGCCATCATTTTCAAAAATTAGTGGCAGCAGGTGTGATTGTTGAGCACAAACGTGGTGTTGAAAAGTCCTACCAACTCAATCGCTTACTACTCGAATCAGTAGGTATAAATGCAGATAAATTATAAAGGGGTTATATGACAAAAAATAAAACAAATTCACAAGAATATTCATTTGGCCTCGATTCTTTCGGCGATTTGGCAACTGGTAAAGACGGCAAGCTATTAAGCTACGCCGAATCTATTCGCTTAGTTGTCGACGAAGCTGTTTTAGCAGATAAATTAGGCGTAGATGTTATTGCTTTGGGCGAACACCACCGCGAAGAATACGCCATTTCAAGCCCCGACATGGTGCTTTCGGCCATTGCTTCTAAAACTAAGAACATTAAGTTAGCATCTGGTGTAACCGTGCTTAGTAGCGATGACCCTGTTCGTGTGTTCGAACGATTTTCTACGCTCGATGCCGTTTCGAATGGCCGCGCCCAGGTTATTTTAGGTCGTGGTTCATTTACCGAATCGTTTCCATTATTTGGGTATGATTTAAAAGATTACGAAGAACTGTTCGAAGAAAAAATTGAATTATTTAGTAAATTGCTTAAAGAAGAACCAGTTACCTGGCAAGGTAAATATACTCAGTCGCTTGATAACGCCGATGTATTCCCAAAAACCGAATCTGGCAAGCTTGAAACGTATGTTGGCGTTGGTGGTTCGCCGCAATCAGTTGTGCGTGCGGCGGCTTATAACTTCCCGCTGGTACTCGCTATTATTGGTGGTTCGCCAGATCGTTTTGCGCCGTATGTAGAGCTGTATCGCCGGGCAAGTAAAGAATTTGGTCACGAAGCACACCCGGTTGGCATGCATTCGCCGGGCTTTATTGCCAATACCGACGAAGAAGCGGTAAAAGTGGCGTTCCCGTTATTTAAAGAAGCCATGGATAAAGTTGGTAAAACTCGTGGCTGGCAGCCAATGAGCCGCGAGCATTTTTTGAACGAAGTAAAGAATGGTTCTATGTACGTTGGCTCGCCCGAAACCGTGGCCGGGAAGATTGCTAAAGCCATGAAAGTAGTCGATGCCAAGCGCTTTGATATGGTGTATGGCTTTGGCCCAATGAAGGCCGAAGCTCGCCGCCACATGATCGAACTCTACGGTCGGGAAGTTATTCCACGCGTTCGTGAATTGTTGGCAGAAAAGTAGGCTAAGTTAATGGCAGATGTAAAAACAATCGGCATTTTAGGTGCTGGCAAGCTAGGGGTGGTGCTCAGCCAGCTAGCGCTTAAAGCTGGTTACAATGTGTATATTGCTGGCTCTGGCGATCCTAAAAAGATTGCCCTAAGTTTTCAGGTACTGGCACCTGGTGCGGTTGCAGCTAGTAGTGCAGAAGTTGCGCTAAAGTCAGACGTTATTATTTTGGCGTTGCCGCTTGGCAAGTTCCGTAATCTACCTAAAAAAGAACTAGCAGGTAAGTTGGTTATTGATGCCATGAATTATTGGTGGGAAGTAGACGGCGACCGCGATGGATTTTTAGATCCTAAGCAATCTTCTAGCGAAGCGGTGCAAGAATTTTTAAACGAATCACGTGTGGTAAAAGCTTTAAACCACATGGGCTACCACGACCTTCACGACGAAACCCGCCCAGCAGGCGAACCAGGGCGTAAAGCCATTGCAGTTGCTGGTGATAATGAGCAGGATGTTGAAACTGTTTCGGCTATCGTTAATAATCTCGGCTTTGATTCGTTGTATATAGGAAATCTTGCCACAGGTAAAAAACTAGAGCCGGGAGGTATGGTATTTGGCGTTGACGAAAGTATAAGTCAACTACGCAAGTTACTCGAAATGCCAGAGTAATGAAGTACCAGGCCAATATGAATTGATACGCCATGTAGGGCATGGCTATATAAGTTGGAATCCATTCGCGGGAGTCAATATGTTTATGCTTAAAAGATTTCAATGTCGGAGTCTTTTATTTTTTGCTATTATTAACAAATGAGTGAATACGACAACATTGTAAGTCATTGCATAGAAAAAATACTAAGTAACGCTAAGAGACCTCTTATTGTTGCCGTCACGGGAGAGTCTGGTAGCGGCAAAAGCTTTTTTACTAGAATCTTGCAAGAGGAGATGACCAAGAAGGGAGTCAATTTTGCGTTTGTAAACCACGATGATTTTCTTATTCCTCGCGCTCAGAGAGAAGCTTTAAGAAACCATGTATACGAAGATGGCCAATTTAAGGGCAGATCCAAGTGGGAAATACTTGAAAATTGGTATTATCTTGATGATTTTCATGATCTTATAGTAAAGCTAAAAAATCGTCAGACTGCTTCGTATTATCCGTACATACATAATGGTGGCATTATTGGAACCGACATTAAGACTGTCAGTCCTGAGGAAATCATTCTTATGGAGAACAAGCTATTTCTAAATGAGATGGATATTGTGATTGAACTTCGCGTAGATAGGGCAAAAATCATTGAACGAAAGATTAAGCGCGATAGTGATGTAAGGACTCCAGAGCAAACAATAGAGATGCATGAACGTGCACAAGGATATTACTGGGATAGAAACAGGCCTCAGGGCTCGCACATAGTTATAGATAATAATGACTACAATCACCCGAAGCTGATTGAAGGCTAGAAGCTGCGAACTACTTTGAATGGAGGGAGGGGTGTTCGCATAATAAGTGTCTAGGTTAGAATTTACAAAATAAAGAGCGCCAGTATCGCAGATCTGGCGCTCTAAAACATATCTAACGGTTACGGTTCTTAGTAGATGTACCCCCAGAAGGTGCTTGCAGGTACTGTACGGCGGTTGTACGTGCCTTGCTGGTAGTTCCAGCCCATTTCACTTACAGTTACCTGATCGCCGTTCACGGCTTCTACATAAGCGACGTGACCGCTTTGTTCAGCAATTGCACCAACTCGTGGAGCGGTCCCGGTAGCAATACCCTGAGCGCGGGCGTTTGCCACCCATTGGCCGCCGTTTCCTAGGTTATTAGGAAGGTCTGGGCGCATTTGCTTGGCGTACCAAGTACACCAACCGTAGGCATACGTATTGCCGGCGCTTGAGCCGCGAGCACTTTGTGAAAGGCCAGCTTGAACCGGGCTGGATGACACAGCACCCTGGATTGCAGCTTGAACTTCAGGAGCGGCGGGTAGTACGCGGTCGGGAAGTTCTTCGCTAGGCTCTGGTATACGGAATTTTTGGCCAACATCAATCACATCTGGGTTAGCGATTTGTTCGTTAGCATCAAAAATTCGCACATACGATGTTTGATAACGATCTGCGATGGCGCTTAACGTATCGCCAGGTTGTACATCAACGTATACAGGTGCTGGTTTTTCTGGTTTCTTTTCTTCAGGCTTGGTTTGTACCGCTACCTTCTTCGTTTCCTTTTTATCTGTTGTGGGGCTTTTTGCTTCGGCAGTTGTACTGCTAAGAAGCATCAACGGAGTAATGGCGCCAAGCGTCATAAGACCGAGTTTAGATTTCATTTTCTCTCCTATATCGCACCGATTAGTATATGTCGGTTGTTTGTGTTTAATTGGTGCGATTTTGTGTGCTCTAGTGCCGCGTAGGGTGTCAGACACACAAATACGAGAGTATCGTACATGCTGACTCATTCCAAGTTTTCACGGCTACTTTTTTGAATTAACTGGGGCAAAAATGTGTTGCGGAATTTATAACATAAGTGTTTTCACGGCTTCAAATTGTTTATAATAATGTGCTTATTTTTAACGTATGTTATTAATTTGTTTTTGGGACACCTAGGACTCTAGCTGGGACAACTCTTTGTTATCATAAAAAGTATGAATATAGCTGTAATAGCTGCAAATGGTAGAAGCGGTAATGCGTTTGTTAAGCAGGCACTGGCTGCTGGGCACTCGGTTCGTGCTGGGGTATACAAAAGCAACAATTTACAAGAACACCCTAACTTAACAATTGTTGAATGCGACGCTATAAATAAAGATGATTTAGCTAATTTAATAAAAGGCCAAGATGCAGTAGTGAGTTTTATTGGCCACGTAAAAGGTTCGCCAGCACAAGTGCAGACCAACACTATGCGTGTATTGGTTGAAGCTATGAAACAACAAAGTATCACCAGACTTGTGAGCCTTACCGGCACTGGCGTGCGATTCCCAGGCGATAAAATTACGCTCATTGATAGGATTCTTAATCTAAGTATTAGCATAATCGACCCAGCGCGAATTAAAGACGGTAAAGACCACGTGGCGTTTTTGCAACAAACTGATCTGGATTGGACAATAATAAGGGTATTAAAGCTTCAAAACGTAAAAGCGAAACCATTCACATTAAAGCAAAACGGCCCCACAAAACTATATGTTGGCCGCGATGAAGTAGCCAAAGCCGCGCTGGAAGTACTAGAGCAAAATACGTTTATTCGCCAAGCACCGATTATTAGCAAAGCTAAGTAACCCCGAAATGCTATACTGATGCACATGAAGCATTCAGCACAACAGCCCAATCTAGCGAAATCCCTTAAATTAGCTATTGGCTTTGCCGTAGGCTGGACTATTCTTACTGCGTTATTTATGTTCACTAATAAGTCTGTAGCATTTGCGCTATTATTTATTAACTTACCAATCCTATTCGTGCCCTTAATTGCAGAATTTATTACACGCATAAAGCTACCAGCTGCGCTGCAAGTTCAGTTCTTGATTTTTGTATCTTCCAGCTCGCTGTTAGGAAGTATTCTGCATTTTTACTCAACTGTGCCGGGCTGGGATACGTACGTGCACCTATATTCCGGTGTGATTATTACCTGGTTTGGTATGTTTGTAATTATGCTGGCAGAAAAACAAACAAATACCCAGCTACCAAAATGGTTTGTACTTAGCATGGCATTTGCGGTGTGCATGGGAATAGCATCGCTATGGGAAATTTATGAGTTCTTAAGTGACGTGCTGATTAACACTAACATGCAGGTTGGTGGCCTTAAAGACACAATGATAGATATGAGCGTAGCCCTTATTGGCGCCGTGATTGCATTTATAATCACCTTACTAATTAAGTTCCCAAAGAGCGTACTGCCGAAGTCTTTGCAATAATATAAAAATTACTGGTTTTGATCGTTAGAAGCGATTACTTTATGAACATCGTCGTGCTTAGGTTCAGCAGTATTACTTTCTGATGCTGGCTTTTCGGGCTCGTTGAATATTGGCTTAGGTGCTGTGGTTGCAGCAGCTTGTTTCGCCAAAGTTTCTTTGATTTCGGCCATGTCTTTTTGCATATGTAGTACTGCGGTTTGCACCTTCCAGCGGCGCACCATGCCAGCAATCCACATAATCATGAACACAATGGTTAGAATATTAATGATTACAAAACTAATAATAATGAATGTCATCATAGAGTCGGGAATGAGTGGCTGATTGGAGCTCCCGCCAAGTAAGCTATTGAGCTGCTGGGTTGGGTCGGTAGGTGTAGTTGTTGTGGAGTAATCTTCCATATGCTTTTAGTATAGCAAGATGTTTACGCTTTTAGTTATAGCCAAATTAAGTGGAGCCCCGCACGCGAGACTCCACTATGGCGAGAGCTTCGAGCGTACGAGGCTCAGTTGTCGTCCTTGGCGTCTTCGAGTGCCGGACCGAGGTTGACGCTCCTCGCGGTCAGCCGGTTCGGGTCGTAGTCGGTGAGGTAGACGTCGTTCGGCTGCACGAAGAGCTCGTCGTAGCCACCGACCTTCTCCACGAAGGGCTCGTAGCGCTTCACGGCGTAGGGATCGGTGCGCAGCCACTTGTCGATCTTCTTGGCGTCAGGCTTCCAGGTGCGCACGAACTTGCCCAGCAGCGTGAGTCGGCGCTCCTTGCGCGCCTTCTGCTCGAAACCCTTGGGGTCTGTCACGCGGTACGCCTCGGTCTTGTGTGCGAAGGAGACGCTGCCGAACGCGGTGGCAAACGACTTGAGCTTGCCGCTCAGCAGGATCATCTTGTTCGGGATGATGAGTGCACGCAGCTCGAGAAGGAGCTCAGCTTCCAGCTTGCCGAGTGGCTCGTCGGCCTCCTGGAACTTCGCCGTGGCCTTCGCCACCTTCTTGTCGTGCTTGAGCTTGAGCATGGCTCGCTCTCGGCGCACGTCGAAGTACTTCTTGAGCGTCTCACCGATCGCCTGCACGACGCTCGTGAGCTTCTTGTCGGTCGTGTCGGTCACGACGATCACCTCATTCTGTGTAGGTACGTCTTATTATTATAGCACAAATTTAACAAAAAGTCTAACTATGCTCAAAAAAACAGGGTATAATAGAGCTAATGTCTCGCGACTATACCTATGCCCAACACTTTTTAAAAAGCCCTCGAATTGTGGCTGAACTTGTGGGCCATTCGAACATTCGTAAAAGCGACACAGTATACGATTTGGGTGCCGGGAGCGGCGTAATTACAAGTGTGCTTGCCAGGCGCTGCAAGCAGGTAGTTGCGGTAGAAATTGAACCGAACGCGTTAAAAAACCTCCGCGCTAATATGGTGGATTTTGATAATGTAACGATTATAGATAAAGATATTACAAAGCTTAATATTTCTGATGAATCTTACAAAATATTCGCCAACATTCCATTTAACCTAAGCTCTGATGTGGTGCGAAAATTTACAGAATCTAACACACCACCAAAAGCCATGTATTTAATCGTGCAAAAACAGTTTGCACGTAAATTAGTGCCTGGGAATGATCATTTTACAAGTTTGCTTTCGGCGCAGATTGGGCCGTGGTTCACGGCGCGTGTTCGCAAGCCGCTACGAAAAACCGATTTTACGCCACCACCAGCTGTTGATACGGTGCTACTTGAGATTAAACTGCGTGAAGAACCACTACTTGGTAAAAGCCTAGCTACGCAGTACCGCGAATTTATAGAACGCTGTTTTAGCGAACAGAAATACTTTACGAGCCAGGATAGAGCAGCGACTAATTTATCACCCGAGAAAATTCCATCACAACTAAGCCAGGATGAATGGCTACGATTATTCGCTACGTTAAACGAACGCTAAGCCCAATTCCACCAAATTCTTTACATACAAATACTGGCTGCTCAGGCGTGCTAGTAGCTTTATCGTATGCATAGCCAATGTCGCTGAATTTTATAATATCTGCTGGTGTATTTATTTGATTTTGAATAAGCCAACGCGCGAATGCACCGCGAGCTACTTTGGCATGTACCGTTACGAAGGCTGGCTCGCCAGTTTTTGGGCTGACGGTTAAAAACTTTGGGGTAATGATTTGCTGCGATTTAGGAAGATAGGGAAATACAGCTTTGGTATATTCAACCGCGGATAAATTTATAATTGTTGAACTGGCTGGCAATTGTTTGGCGATTGCATCACCCCAGAACTTATACAAACTCTTATACGGCTCGTCTGGCAATTTATACCCCATTTCTAAGCGGTATGGATGGATGCTGTCGTGAGCGCGGAGCACCCCATAAAGCCCTGACAGAATAAATAAATGCTTATTCGCGTAGGTTCGATCTGCAGGGCTAAATGTTGGTACCTGAAGGCCGCTATAGATATCACCTAAAAAAGCATCGATTGCTGGCCGGAGTGTATCTGGGTTTGCAGACCAGTTACTAAGTAAATGATGAGTTTTTTCAGCCATGGCAGGCGAAAGCTGCATAGAGCTTTCAATATCTTTGACACTCAATCTGCGCAGGTACTCAGCCAGCTCAATGGTTTTATCTAGTAGCCTGGGTGCCTGGTAGGGAACATCCAGCTTTTCGGCTGGACGCATTGTCTTAGATGAGTGGAGCAGAATCGTGAGCACAGCGATTATTTAATGGCGACTAGCTCAATATCAAACACCAAATCGCTGTTTGGTGGAATGTTCGCGGCAGCTCGAACTGAGCCATAGGCCATTTGTGATGGGATGATTAGTCGGCGGGTACCACCAACTTTCATGCCAGGAACGCCAACAGTCCAACCTTTAATAACTTGGTTAAGCCCGAAGCTAATGGCTTCGCCAAAGTCGTGGCTGCTTTGGAAAATCGTGCCGTCTTTACATAATGCGCCGGTGTAGTGAGCAGTAATCGTGGCACCTTCGGGAACGGTATCTCCGGTTCCTTCAGTAATATCGATAATCTGTAACTCGCTTACTGAATCAACTGGCTCAAAATCAGCCAATTTAGTGCCTTCCAATCGGGCCATTATTTATCCTCCGTTCGTTCAACCAAAATTGTACATTCCGTTACCAGTGCAGCAATTGCGCCGACCGCCGCAAGTACTGGCGCGAGTACGATGCCAACGACGCCCACGGTAAGCGGGATCTCAATCAGGGTTTTGCCATCTTTATCTTTAATAATAAGGCGCCGTACATTACCAGCGCGGATAATTTCTTTTACTTTACGCAGTAAATCTTCACCATTAACGGTGAATTCTTCTTTGGTTGATTTTGAATCAGTCATACCTATAGTATACTCCGTATTTAGCAATCATACTTGACATACTTTTCATACTTGTAATACACTAAGAGCATGAAACACCCGCTTCACGATAAAAAAATGTATGGAACAGCGACGGTTGGCACTAAAGGCCAAATCGTTATTCCTTCTGACGCGCGTGAAGAGTTAGGGATTGAACCTGGCGACAAATTATATATTGCTGGTTCACCATCAAAAAAAGTATTGTTTTGCCTGAAAGAAGAACAATTCCACGAAATGGTAGCAAAGCTTACCGACGGAGTTGAGGCAGCCAACAACTTTATAAAAAGCGCAAAGAAAGAAGGATAAACCTTTATGCATCACCATTTGAGCTTGCGTGGCAAGCTTATCATCATGTTCAGTGTTATGGCCAGCTTGTTCTTGGTTGCACTTGATCAGACCATCGTAACAACGGCGCTCGGTAAGATCGTAGAGGACTTTAATGCATTTAGCAGCTTAAGTTGGGTAGTGACGGCATATTTGCTTACTACCACCGTAACTGTTCCGATTGCTGGTAAATTATCCGATCTCTACGGCCGAAAAATGCTGCTACTTATTGGTGTGTCAATTTTTGGGCTCGGCTCACTTTTTAGTGGTATGTCGGGCAATATCGATCAGCTCATTTGGGCTCGTGCGTTCCAAGGTATTGGTGGTGGTATTATTACCGCCAACGCATTTACCATTGTAGGCGACCTGTTCGCTGCCCGTGAGCGCGGTAAGTGGCAGGGGTTACTTGGCGCCGTGTTTGGCATTTCATCAGTAATCGGGCCGTTGCTTGGTGGCTGGCTGACCGATAGCAACACGGTGTTTGGTCTTACAACCGACTGGCGCTGGACATTCTACATTAACGTTCCTATCGCGATCGCTGCCTTTACCTTGATTGCTGTCTTTAGCCCAATGCTTAAGCACGCAAAGAATCCTCGTATCGACTATAAAGGTGCCGCTGCGCTTACCGTTGGTTTGGCTACTTTAGTACTCGCGGTTGATAATACCGAAGTAATATTTGGTGACTTATTAGATGCAACCGGCTTAAGTCTTTTAGGACTACGAGTAATTATGGGCACGATTGTAGCTGCTGCGACCGGGTTATTCATATACTTTGAACGTAAAGCTGATGAGCCAATCTTGCCACTTCGATTCTTCAAGAGCCATAACTTTAAGATGGTGATGGGTATTGCAACATTGTTTGGCGTTGGGTTCATGGGTTCGATTCTGTACCTCACGCAGTTTAACCAACAAGTATTCGGTGCTACGCCAACTGAAAGTGGACTAATGCTTCTACCAATGGTGGCGGGACTTATGACGGCTAGTATTGGCTCGGGGCAGATTATTTCTCGTACCGGTAAGTACAAAATTTTCATGCAGATTGGTATTGTACTGGCAACTATCATGGTAGCTATGTTAACCACGCTGACTCCCGAAAGCCCGTACTACCACGAAGCGATTATCATGGTGTTCCTTGGCTTTGGGCTCGGCCTTGTTATGCCGGTGATGAACCTGGTAGTTCAAAGCGAGTTCAAACAGTCTGATCTTGGTGTAGCAACCAGCTCGGTGCAGTTATTCCGAGGACTTGGTTCAACGATTGGAATTGCCGTCTTTGGTTCGCTACTTACGAGCGGGCTAACAGCAAACCTGGTTCATATTGAAGATAATGCCTACATACAATCGCTGAGTAATTCGCCCGCCGCTAAGCAAATTGGTGACTTGAGCGATTCTAATACGCTGCTGACGCTGAACACCCCTGATGTCAAAGCTAAAATAACCGATGGATTTAATAAAAGCGTGGCTAACCTGCCACAGCCAGTCAAACAGCAGGCAACTAAAGAATTCACGAAAAACCAAGAAGAATATTCATCACAGATTACCCATGCATTTTCAGAATCACTCCGAGACATTTTCCTTACATCGGCAGTACTAATGGGTGCTGCAGCCGTCTTGGTGTTCGCTATCAAAGAACGCGAACTGGCGGCCGCGTCGGCCAGTGTTACACCTGGCGAAATGTAAGGTCGCTATTGCCCCAAGTCACTTGTGCTTTCAAACTACGTCATGTATTCTGAAAGCGTTTGATAGCTCTAATTCTTAGTAGACACCCAATGACGAAGTCGTTAAAAAGAAATATAAAACGCAATCACATCATGCATAAACGACTTGCCGTAGTAGTATTGTTCTTTATAGTGGTCGGTGCTGCGTGTGTATTGAGATATAGCCCGACTAAAGCAAACATTGATGATCTTACTGTTGATACTGGTTGTAGCCAGGAACCATCTTACACGGGTCAATTGAAGCTTGCAGCTGGTGAGTATGATGTATATGCGCAGCTTGGTAGGCGAGGAGAAACAGCAAGCGTTACAACGTTTGCGAAAAATGAGAACCAGCCATACGGAACATGCATACAGCTTGGTACGAAGACGTTATCGGGTGTTGATTCGCAAAATATGGGTAGGCTTTCGGTAAACACCAGCCATACATATACTTTAGAGCTTGCTTCATCTTTGATGGCGAATGTACCAAATGCAAATCGACCGTCGATTATGCTTGTTCCACATACAGAAAGCCCAATATGTCAGCCTGCCGACGAATGTTACGTGACGATTGATGGTAAGCAAGCGTTTTTAAGGCCGACAGGAACATTACTAAACGAGGATTCACTCCATGTAATAGTAGTTAGAAATCCTTCTGAAGATGCATTAAAAGAAGTGCGCTACTATGTGGGCGGCCGATTAGTTGACATAACACCAACATTGCAGGAATTTGATAACAGATACATTGAATATGCCGGCCAACCACTTGAGCAAGTTTTAGTTTATGAGTCAGGTCAAGAAGCGGTTATAAAAACCACCGCTCCACTAACACATCAAGATAATTTTTTAAATTTTATTTTCAGGTTATCAAAGCGTTACCCAGATACTTTTAAGATGGTGAGCTGGCTTCTAGGTGGAATAATTGTATTTAGCAGCTTTCTGCTGTTGATTCGTGGTATTCAACGACATGAAGCCGATAGAGTACATCATGGCTTCAAAAAACAACCAACCATTTCGCCACTTCGACGCTTCGAATCATTGCTATTAACCAATAAGGTTGCTAAAAGAACACAGCTGACACTATACATACTCCTAGTCGTGATGGCGATGGGTATAGCTATCGTACTGACTAATAGCTACCTTCTTCAAATAGTTACGGTTGAGGGGCGAAGTATGGAAAAGAGCTTTTTTACTGGTGATACTATTCTTGTAAACAAGTTTCCTAAAACGCTAGCTTTAATCAATGCACGTGAATATTTACCCAAGCGCGGCGATGTAGTAATAGTCCATGCTTCATTTGGACATGCGATAGTATCTGGCAATGATACAACCAACCTTACACTTATAAAACGTGTCATTGGTCTACCTGGTGAGCGAGTAGTTGTGCATGATGGTGCTCTAACGGTCTATAACTCGACTTACCCGACTGGATTTCAGCCTGACGTAGGAAGCTCGTGGGAAAGTGCTATGACAAAAGATTTGCCAAACGAGAATATTGACATTCAGCTTGGCTCGAGCGAAATTTTCGTAAGTGGAGATAACCGACCTGAGTCGATAGACTCGCGGTTTAATGGCCCGCTCGAAACATCTGAAATAATTGGGAATGTCGTTGCAAAATGGTAAAGCGGTTACTATACGAAGCACTATAATTTCATTTATCGAGTAGTATATCGATAACGTCACATGATAAATCAATTGACAGTGATGTGTAGATGTTTGTAAGATTAAAATGTAACAATTTATATAAAATACACAACAGTTTACAAGGACATTCATGACAAATTCACCTCGCTCATTTCGTGCCCGTGAAGCAGGCGCAGGCCACTTGGTGCTTGTAGGGGTAATCCTTCTGGCAATTATCGGCACCTTGGGTGTGGTAGGGTACAATGCATTCAAGCGTTCACAACTAGCATCAGTAGCGAATCCATCCAAAGAAGAGATACTAGAGCGCGCAAAAGCAAAGATGGACAGCGGCGATGTCTACGGCTTAACGAAATCTGAAAAATCAGCTCTTAAAAAAGACGGCGTAACGGTTGATAAGCCCGCCGCGCCTTCAGCGTTACCAAGCGGAACATCCGTACTACCAAATGTTATTGGTGCCGTTAAGCCATCTCCTGACATTACGGATTCATTCGCGTCGGCCAGTTTAAAAAACACCAGTGTATATAGTACAAATTCGTTGGATTTGCCAGCATATCGAGAAGTAGCAGCAGTCGATGGCAGTGTATGGTTTACGAATGCGAATACACCATTTATTGGCAAAATGAGTTCGAATGGAGATGTTACCAAGTATAAGAGTGGAGTCCAGGGTGCTTACTTTACTCCAATTGTGAAGGGGTCAGACGGACGGCTATGGTTTGCTGGAAATTCTCAAAAAATCCACGCTATGACAGTAGATGGAAAGGAAAGCACATATGCAATACCATCAAACCCAACCTTAGTAGAAAGCATGGTGCTCGGACCTGATGGGAATGTATGGTTTACCACCTGGAATAATAATCAGCAAGGAGTAATCGGTAAAGTCACGCCTTCAGGAAAAGTCACCGAATATAAGTTTAAGTATAGTGGCTATGCACGTGGGCTCACGGTTGGAGCGGATAAAAAGATTTGGTTTGGTTCTACGATGGGTCTTGGCACGATATCAACTGATGGTGAAGTGAACCTTATTGGCGGGTATCAAGGTATCACGCTTGTGCCGTGGGGAATAGCAAGTGATGGTAAGGGCAATGTCTGGGGAATTGGCCACGACGGCTCAACGGGAAGTAAATTGGTGCGAATTGACGCGACGGGTAAAACGCAAGTGTTTGATACGCCTGCAACTAAGAACCTATTTCGATTATATTCCGGCCCAGATGGTACGGTGTGGTTCAGCGACTGGGGCGGGGGCGCATTTGGTAGGGTGGCATCCGACGGTACTGTGACTAAGTTTGCAGCACCTGATGGCCTAGAGAATGCGTTAGGGATAACATTTATTGGTAGGGATGTATGGGTGTCCTATGCTGGTCCGTTAAAGAATGGCGCGATGGCGGCAGCCGGCAAGCTGGTTAAGTTCACATTCTAAGACAATGATGTCCTGTATGCGGTTGTAGTAAGTAAAAGCGTTATAAGCTATACTGTTCATCAGTATGATCGCGTATTGGGCTAAGCGAACCCCGGGTGAGCAGTTTGAGCAATTACGAACACCGCTTGAAAATGCAGGTGTGTGGGTAAGTGGCACGACATTATCCGATGATGAGCTGCGTTCAATCATCACGTCAAATGACTTGAACGCCAATATTGTGTATGACGTGCGCGACCGTGGTGAGCTTCCGCGCGTTGAGTACTCAAACGGTGTGTGTTACATGTTCCTACGTGTGCCGCACCTAAGTAAATCCGGTCGTATAGCTACATTGCCAATGCTATCAATCGTCAAAGGCACCCAGTTTTTTACGTTAAGTATCGGCGAAGGTATCGCGCCAGAATCGTTATCACTCTCAACCTTACCAATTACTACTGAGCAGTCGCCAACCTTGTTGCTAGGTACAATAGCTGCCAGTATAACGGCCTTTGAAGAAGTAATACTGCATACGTCACGCTCGATTACCGATACGGCTAATCGGCTCCGCACTCATGAAATCACTAACCGCGATTTTATACATTTTGTAACAGTAGAAGCAAACCTGCACCATTCGCGTATGAACCTCGATAGTACGTTAGCCATGGCTCATCGCTTGCGTGAGAATAATCACGACATATTGGACGATACAGAACTTGAAGCTCTTGATGACATAATGCTTCATATTAATCAGCTGATGGTATCTACTCAAAGCCACCTCGAAACTGTAAATAGTATTCGAAATGCTTATGGCACGATTGCAAATAACGCACTTAATAATCGCATGAAAACACTTACCGTGTTTACCGTGTTAATCGCATTACCAAATGTATTCTATGGCATGTTTGGCATGAATGTGGCATTACCATACCAGCATGAGCCATGGGCGTACGGAGCAATCGTGGGGCTTACGGTGGCGGTGCTGTTTTTAGTGTATGTTATCGCTAAAAAGATGCGCGTGTTCTAAATTTTACAGAGGTAAGCATAAGCAGAGCCAGCCCTAGAGCCTTGACTAGGGGCTAATATTTTGATACGATTATCGTTGTGTTCTTAACGCGCAGAAACATTAAAATATAACATTTAAAGGTCGAATGCGCTAAATAGAACAGCACGCCCATAAGAGTGTGCAAGGAGCATAAAACTACATGCCAATCGCTATCGAGTTTGCCCCAAGCCGGAGCAAACGCGTCGCAGTGGATGTGGTGCCTGCCGAATGGCAAAAGTACATTGAACAATAGAATGTTCGACTCGTAGCTACATCTACCCCGTAGCTACATCCTAGAAGTAAAATCATCCCAAGGCACCGGGATGATTTTCGTTTTAGGAGAATAATTTTATTCTTTGGTTTCTTTGGGCGGGGTTATGCCAGCTTCCTTGAAGGCGTTCAGAAGCGTTTTTTCAAGGGCTTCCACGCTGTCATATTGATTTTGCTCGAGCTTTTTACCGTTCAAATAGAAAGTTGGTGTAGCATTCACGCCAATTTTGCTACCAATCGCACGGTCAAAGTCTATTTTTCGATTAATCTGCGCTGATTTATCAGTCAGGGTTTTGGTGAATGTGTCGGCTTCAACACCAGCATTTACGGCGTACTGGGTAAATAATTGGGTGCGATCATTAGCAGACGCTTCAGACCACGCACTTTGGTTTTCGTACACGATATTATGCATTTGCCAGTACTTGCCACTAAGCCCCGCAGCTTCTACTGCAGCAGCTGCTGCCCGGGCGTTCGGGTGTATCGTCGTAAGAGGGAAGTTGCGGAATACGAACGCCATTTGTTCTTTGTATTTTTGCGTCACGGTTTTAACCGTAGGGTGAGCTGCGCCACAACCAGGGCACTGGAAGTCACCGTACTCGAACAGCACTACCTTTGACGATTCATTGCCATATACATGATCGGCAATATTGCCGGAATTCTTAGTTGCAGGTTGAATAGCATTGGCATCAACTTTCGACACATCAATTTTGTCACGGCTCGACCACAGCACTAGTCCGCCAAACAACACCACACAAATTGCCGCGAAAATAATCCAAGTTTTTGTACTCATTTTTTGTCAGATCCTCCTTATGTTACTTACTATTGTATACCATGTGCTTTGCTTTTCATTGCGGGCTGGTACAATAAAGCTCATGACTACATTCTTGTTACTGGTGTTGCTTGCGGTACTGGCCGTGTTACTGGGAGTAGCGGCACTATCGCCGAACGTATCTGCATTAAGCAATTTTGAATTAGCCCGCCGCTCCAAAAAAGGTGATTCGTCGGTTGCAAATGACATGCTACGCGAGCAAATGTTTCAGGATGTTATATCGGTGCAGCGAGCAACTCTGGCACTCCTCTTAGTGCTCTTTGCATTACTAAGCATTACAGTGCTTGGTGCTTTTTTTGGAAGTTTATTGGCCGTTATCATTGCGCTTGAATATGGTGCTTTGGCACGAATTAAAACAGTGCGCGCCATAAGCCAAAAAACCTACGATAAATATGAGCATGCACTGCTACTGTTTTTGAGCAAACACCAGTCGGCAATGAAGTGGTTACGTTCGGTAACACCTCATGCACGGGATGAGCGTATCGACTCCAAAGAAGAGTTGGTGGAGCTTGTAAGCAATTCGCACGGCGTGTTGAGTGATACTGAAAAAACCCAGCTTCTTAGTAGCTTGCAGTTCGAAAATAAAATTGTACGGAACATCATGACACCAAAAAGCGTAGTAGATACCATACCTGGCCACGAAATTTTAGGCCCATTGGTGCTCGACAGCCTTCATAAAACAGGGCATAGTCGATTCCCTGTGATTAATGGCGATATTGACCACGTCGTCGGCATCTTGTACCTGCGTGATGTATTAACGATTGATACGGCCAAAAAGCATACGGCTCGGGTAGAAACTGCTATGTCTAAAAAAGTCTACTACATCCGCGAAGATCATACACTTTCCCAGGCACTTTCAGCCTTCCTTAGTGCACACCATCACTTGTTCATTGTTATTAATGAGTTTCGCGAAACAGTTGGCATTGTCACATTAGAAGACACGCTTGAGGCACTGTTGGGCCGGCGCATTATTGATGAATTTGATGCTCACGACGACATGCGGGCCGTGGCCGAACGCCAGGCTTCTAAAAAGTCGAACCAGCCAAAAGGTGCCAGCGAAGTTTAGTGACTTTCGCTATGAACCACCGCACGGCCGATACTAACAATATGGCGCGCTCGGAATTGGTCAAACGCTTTTTTATCCATGCCATGTCGCTTGATGTGAGTGGTTATATAATCCGAACCTAAGAACCGTGGCAAAATAACATACGAGGCGCCATGATTGTAAAGTTCGAGCGCGTCTTCGTAGGTGCGGGCATGGCACACAAACACGACATCGTTTTTATGCCTATGAAGGTAGCTCAAAATAAGTAAGTTCACGCGCCGATCAATAATCGTACTGGCAACAAACTTGGCATGGCTAGCATTAATTTCTTCTAAAAATTCGCTGTCCGTGGCGTCACCGTAGGCATGGCGAACGCCTTGAACTTCTAAGTGTTCGATTATTTCCGGGTCGTAATCTACTACCAGGTAGCGTTGTTTCATATCACGGAACAGCTGCAGGAATTCATGGCCGCCGTGGTGGTAGCCAAATAAAATTGCCGTATATAGCCCACGTTTTTGGCGGCGTTCTTTTGGCTGCTTGCGCTCAAAAATGGCCAAGACTGGGTGTAGCTTTGTAAATAGTACGTCGTCATATTTCATCAAGTATGTACTCAAGCTGATTGTGATCAGCGCTACCAGTGTAATAATGCTACTTGCCCGTTCATCAACTAAGCCTGTTTGCGTGGCCAGCACTACCAGCACAATCGAGAATTCACTGATCTGGCTTAAATGGATGCCAGCTTTAAAACTGGTTAGGCGTGTATAACCAAGACCGCCTAAACTTGCCATGGTGAAAACAGGTTTGCCAATTAGTACGATGGCGGATAGAACCAGGGCGGGTATGATGGTAGCTTGTACATTATCAAACACGAATGTTTCGCCAAGACTAACAAAGAATAGTACGACAAAAAAGTCTCGCAGCGGTTTTAAGCGTGTGCTCATTTCTATGGAATAGGGGAGGGAGGCCAAAGCAACACCGGCGAACAAGGCGCCAACTTCATGCGATAAGCCAGCTGCACCAAATAAGCTGGCAACGCCGAACCCCCATGCAATTGCGAAAATAAATAACAGTTCTTGGCTTTTAGCGAGGTGCTTAAAGAATTTAGGGATAATCAGGCCACCCATAACATATAGCAGGGCGGCTAACCCAGCTGCTTTTAACAATAGAGGTAAGAACTCAGTTGGTGTTAAGCCGCCGCTTGATGCTGCCGCCACCGCAACCATTGCAAGCGTTGCTACAATGTCATCAACCAAAATAACACCAATGGCAATTTGGCCATGTAATCGGCTGACCTCGCGCTTGTCGCTTAGTACCTTCAGGATAACAATCGTACTAGAGAAGAATAGGGCAATTCCCATAACGAGTGCGGTTTGTATGTCAAAACCGAATAAGTGTGTGACTAGTACACCAAGCCCGCCGACTAGTGTCAGGATGACAGACGCGGTGATGAGCGATACTTTCCCTAGGCTGCGAATAACCGCGGCATTCATGCCAAGACCAATAATGAATAGGAGTAGCGCAATACCAATTTCGCTAAAACCGTCAAACGCCTCTTTCGCGTGGATTAAGTTTAAAAATACCGGGCCTACAATGATGCCGGCTAAAATGTATCCCAAAATCAGCGGCTGTTTGAGCATCCGCATCACTATAGATATACCCGCTACAACCACGAGTACAAGACTGAGTTCGGTAAATATATCGGCGTTTGGCATATGTTTATATTGGTAATGCTTTTTACCCAGTATGACAGTTTGCGTGCCGGATAGCAACCACCTCTGGTAGGCGAGTGCAATTCACGGTATAATGCATAGCAGTATGACGAGAACACTTATTCGGGATATCCCACAGCACATCGGCCAGCAAGTTACAATTAGCGGCTGGCTTCACAAAAAACGATTACTTGGTGGCCTCAATTTTTTAACGGTTCGCGATCGTTCCGGTTTAGCCCAAAATCTTATTGATAATAAAGATGAAATCGAAAAATTACGCGGAATGCAAATTGGCACGGTAGTGCGTTTTACAGGCACGGTAGTGGCCGATGAGCGGGCGCCTGGTGGCGCTGAGCTCCATGATGTTACAGTTGAAGTACTCACGCCAGTTACCGAAGAACCACCAATCGAAATTGATAAACCGCTAAGTCATAAGTCTGAAAATCTCGATACTTTATTTGAACACCGCGTGCTTGGCTTGCGTAACGTGCAAGAGCAAAAAATCTTTAAAATTCGGGCGAGTTTAGTGCGCGAGCTTCGTAACTTCTTGGGCGAGAACGAGTTTATTGAAATCGATACGCCAAAATTGCTTGGTGCGGCTACCGAAGGTGGGGCAGAAGTATTCACGCTTGATTACTTTGGTAAAACAGCAACCTTGGCGCAAAGTCCTCAGTTTTACAAGCAAATCATGGTTGGAGTGTTTGAACGCGTATACGAGATTGGCCATAGTTATCGCGCTGAACCAAGCGCCACAACTCGGCATTTAACCGAACTTACTATGCTCGATATCGAAATGGGATTCGTTGAAAGTCACCAGGAAGTCATGGATATGGTTGCTAACATGACCAAAGCTGCGCTTACAAATGTGTACGAATCACACGCCGATGATTTGAAGAGCTTGAACGCTCCTGAGTTAAAGCTAAGTGACGAAGTACCGAAGTTTACAATCGCCGAGATTCACGACATGTACACCAAGGCTACTGGTACCGATACAACGAATGAAAAAGACTTAATCCCAGACGAAGAACGCTGGATTGCTGAGTATGCTCGTAAACAACTTGGCAGCGATTTAGTATATGCCACTGACTTTCCTAAAGAAGCTGGTAAGTTCTACCACAAGTTTAAAGATGACGGCACGGTTGCATGGGCTGACTTGCTATTTAGGGGCCTCGAAATAGCCACCGTTCCACTACGAGAAAACAACTACGAGAAAATGATCGAGCAAATGACAAGCGCCGGCCTAGATGTTACTGCCGATGGCTTTAAATACTACCTGCAAGCCTTTAAATTCGGCTTACCGCAACACGGTGGCTGTGGGTTTGGAGTTGACCGCCTAGTCCAAAAAACAATCGGTCTCTCTAACGTTAAAGAGGCTACGCTCTTCCCGCGCGACATTAATCGGCTTGCACCTTAGTGACTAAAATAGTTTTTCGATTTTAGCGTATTCGGCTCGTAGACTGGCTGTATCTTTAATAAGATTTTTGATTGTTACAACGTCTCGGTGAAACACGATATCTTTTATACAGATTGCCACAACTAAAAATAGCGGTGTTGATTTTGCTTCGATTACTGCCACGATTTTATCTATAAAGCTATTCATAGCATCACGTTGCTCGCGAGTTATTGCATTTGGGTGCACAATTCGGATAAAAATCATTGTAATGATTCGGAAAAAAATAAATACGCAAAATAGCAGAAGAAATGGTATTACAAGTAGCCACCACCAAGGGCTGAAGAAGTATGCGAGTACTCCCGATACAATAAAAATAACACCTATAATACTTATGGCAATAATTGTAACTACGCGAACGACACGGCGTGCAATAAGAGCTGTGAGTGCCCGGGGTGCGGTTAGCCTTTGGTTCATATTCTCACTCTAGCACATTGCTATACTTAAGATATGAGAACTTCTATCATATATGTTCCAGGTCTTGGGAGCAGTTATAACGGTCTTCGCAGTGTTGCGCTCCGTTTTTGGCGGATCTATGGCGTATCTGCCAGGTTATTGCCGCTTGATTGGTATGACGAGCGTTCATTTGAAAATATAATGAACCAACTAAAACAAATGATCAATCAGGTACCCCCAGGCAACCGCGTGGTTGTAATTGGCGAGAGTGCGGGTGCTACCCTGGCACTTCACTCTGCTTTACTGCCCAGTGTTAGCCGGGTAATCACACTTTGTGGTGTCACCCAGCCTACTACACCTATTTCGCCGTATTTACACCAAAGATTGCCGGCATTTGTTCAGGCGACCCGCTCAATCCCACACACAAAAGATAACGACGTGCATAGCATTCGGGCGCTCGTTGACCCCATTGTGGGTAAACAGTATTCGACTGCAACAGGGGCCAAACGTCACACTGTATGGGCAGTTGGGCACCTGGTTACTATCGTACTTTGCTTGACAATACTAGCACCGCTTATGATTACTATTGCAAAAAAGTCAAAAACGTGATATATTAAAAAAGTAACCAACATCAAATATAAAAAAGCACGTATAAAGAAAGGATTGCAGTTACCATGGATACATTAATCATTCTCCTCAGCGTAAACATCTTCCTACTCTCGATTGTTATTATCACGCTTCTTGTAGTACTGATAACTCTTATCGTAAAATTGAACAAAGCTGTCAAGAATATCGAAGAAGTATCTTCAAACTTGGCAGCAGCAACCGCCTGGATAACTCCTGCTAAATTAGCAGCCGAAGCAGTTGGTGTATTTAAGAAATTCCGTAAATAAGGAACGTAGAAGGGACCACAGTAATGGGTAAATCACTCGTAAAAGTAATTATCGCCGGAGCAGCAGGATTTGTAGCTGGTATCTTGGTGGCACCAAAATCAGGTAAAGAAACTCGTGCCGACATTAAGGCGAAAGCAGAAGAAACTAAAGAATACGCTAGCGAAAAAGCAGCACAAGTTGCACAAGCCGCCAAAGAAGGCGCGGCAAGCGTAAAAAGAGGCGCCAAAAGTGCTGAAGTCGAAGCGCGTGGCATGGCGAAAAGCGCCAAACGATCTGGCACTGTAGTTGTTGATGAAGCCGGCCGTTTAGTAGAAGAAGCCAAAGTTCGTGGTGGCCGCGTATCACAAACGGCAAAACGAACCGCAAAAGCTGTTGAACGCGACGTTAAACGTAACGTTAAATAACAATAATTTGTTATATGAATCTGCCTAGCATATTGCTGGGCAGATTTTATTTTTCGTCGATATCAATAATGTTTGAACTATCAAAAGGTTTCTTAGGCTTGTGCCGGCTGTTTATGAACGTAACGATAAGCCCAATTATAACAATAATGGCGGCAATATAAACAAGCCCGTTTATCAGCCAGGCAGCTGCTTTAAATAATAAACCAAGTAGCCACACGCCTACGATTACCGCGGCAATAATGAAAATTAGTCGACCTAGTTTCATATATTTAGTGTAGCACGCGCTAAATTACTTCGGAGTATTGTCGAGGCTTTGCCATACATACCAACTAGCGACTGATTCGTACGGATTCCAGTTATTTTCCTCGGCGATTATTTCAACTTCGCGTTCAGTTGGCACATGATCAAGATTGTATAAGTTCATAATGCCATTTCGAATACCTAAATCACCAGTTGGCAGCACGTCAAGCCGGCCCATGCAGAACATCAAGAACATATGCACCGTCCACACGCCAATGCCTTTTACTTTGGTAAGCTCGGCAATAATCTCATCGTTTGATAACTCATCAATACTATCAAATGTTACCGTGCCGTCCAATATCTTGGCTGCCAAATCTTGAATATAGCGAGCTTTCGGACGGCTCAAACCAACCGCACGTAGCTCTTCAATGTCTTTTTGTAAAATTTGTTCTGGGCTAGGGTA
>CAZVUR010000003.1:0-31459 GCA_964629385.1 uncultured Candidatus Saccharibacteria bacterium
AAATAAAAACAAAATTAACAGATACAAAACAATGATTCAAAATATGATTACGGAATAATACTTAGAATGATTTATATGAATGGTAGATATATAGATTAGATAGTGAGGATAAGGTAGTAGATTTGAGATAGATAGGCAGTTTATTGTCATGCCTAGGACAGATTATCACTCGTAGTTGTTAGCGATAATCTCCAGCCAATCTACTTGGCCAAACGCATGTCGTAGCAAGTCCTGCCACATGCACGGTACGTCGATTTCATCGTCTAGCTGATAACGCAGCAGACTTTCAAGCCAATCGGCTTTTTCGTAGTCGGGCGCACCTTCTTCTTGCACAATGTCCTGCAAGAAACGATAGCTTGACTCATCGTTATTGAGCCACATGTTCGCAACCCACGTTTCGTAGTTGCTCCAACCATTGTAAGTTTTGGTGAGTACATTCATTCAGTTCTCCTTGGTTAAACTTTGTCGGGCGGTTTACAGTCCCGCCCAGGACTAAAAAACCGAGGAGCTAGTACTCCTCGGCTAACATCACCGTTAGGACTCGGCGACAATCCGGACTGAGCGGATCGCACCACCCGGACAAACCCGAATCGTAGTAGTCGATCTTCCAAAACAGCTGTCTACTATTCAGTGTTATCTGCCCGAAGTCATGTTCTCCGTATGGATCGTTATCTTCATTGAAGTCACTAAAGTGCCGCACGGCGAACAATACATTCATAGCACCACACTCATCTTGCACTCCTTGCGTCACGACATAGCGCATCGGGTTTCCTCGACGAAATGCGTCGTTAAGCGCAGCTATGTCTGCTGCTCGCTTCATCTCTACTTGCTCGGTGTCCATAACACCCTCCTTTCATTACGAGAGGGCTTTCTCCCTCTCTGTCCAAGAGGGCCTCGGGATGAATCCACAAGGGTCAAGGTGGAGCGCCCCCAGGCGCTTGCCCTAGGGACGAACGACCTTGAGGCTTGTGGTTCACCCGTATACTGAGAAGACAGAGGGAGGAAGACTCTTTACTTGGTATAATCGGGATTATGGAATCACTTTTGGATATTGAAGTAAGGCGGTCGCCCATATCAGGAACAGGATTATTTGCAAAAAACTTTATACCTCAAGGTAAGACAATACTGGCCTGGAATCCTAAAGTACTTACCAAAGAAGAAGCCGCAAAATTGCCCGAAGAAGAAAAAAGCCATTATCTGTACCCAGACGGTGATAATATGCTCTGGATGCAATCCCCAGAGCGCTACATGAATCACTCTTGTGATCCAAATACCTACGTCATTGGTAGAGGTGATATTGCTTCCCGAGACATTCGACCCGGAGAAGAAATTACATCGGACTATATGGATTTAGAGTCCGAAGACTTCAAGTGTCGCTGCGGATCAGAAAAGTGCAGGAACCCTGCGGATTGATAGATCATGTTAAGATTAGCCATATGAAGATAGATATACCAATCAACAGTTTCAAAGCGGCAATTTTTGATATGGATGGCACAATGATTAACAACATGGCTTACCATAAGAAAGCCTGGCAAACGTTTCTAGCGCAACACGATATTCATTTGACTGAAAAAGAATTTCATAACAAGATCTCAGGCAAAAAGAACGATCAAATTTTTGAAATTGTTTTTGGCAGAAAGCTTGATAAGGATGAGGAGCGTCGATATACCGAAGAGAAAGAAGCGCTGTACCGTAAGCTATTTAAGCCGGATATCAAAGAGATCGATGGCCTCTTTGCCGTTATCGATAAGCTAGATAAGCAAAATATAAAAACAGCAATCGCTACAACCGCGCCAGCAAAGAATCGCGACTTTGTCTTGAAGGAACTTGGTCTACAGAACAGGTTCGAAGTCATCTTGGGAGATGAGCATGTCAGTCAAGGCAAGCCACACCCGGAAATATATCTAGAAACTGCACGACAACTTGGCGTTAAACCAGGTGAATGTCTAGTTTTTGAAGATTCACCTCCTGGCGTGATTTCCGGGAAAAACGCCGGTATGACCGTGGTTGGTATTTTGTCGTCTCATTCAGCCGATGACTTACGTGATGCCGACTATAAAGTAGACGACTTTACTGATATTAGCTTGGTCTAATTGTTACTCGACAATCGTACTTTGCTCATCTGGAAGATGTGCAAAGTCCCATTCGAGCTTGCTTGAATGGCTAGAGGTTTTTGAGGAGTTCCTCAACGTCGCTAAATATTTCATCAGGAGAAAGTAGCGACGAATCAAAAGTGTGTGTATCCTCTGGTCGATAATATCCCTGCTGTAAGCCTGCCTTGAACTCATCAAGTGTCTTGAACTTCCAGTTTGAACCGGACTCGCGGACTTGCTGTAATCGATCTTCGTAGCGTTGGATGAGGATAGTTTCTGGGGCAACTATTTCAATATTCACGAGGGTTCGGCCGGATGTGGCCGCAATCTCGGCAATGCGGTCGTAGGTCTCTTTCTGTTTTGGTGGCGGTAAGAGCGCCAGAATCGGTAAGTCTGTTTTAGCCACCGAAACTAACGTGTCGTAAGTAATTTCGGTAGCAACACCCCCATCGCGTTGCCAGTGATAACCTTGGATCTGACGCTTTACGACGTCAAAGTCAACAGTATAAAGCTGATCAATGTGGGATTGCAACTTCTCGGCGATAGTAGACTTGCCGACTGTAGAGGGACCAAAAATGTTGAGGATGATTTTCGTTCCTGTTTCCATATCTATGTCGCTATCTCCTTAATAATCATAATCATTGCAAAAATCATGATGCCAAGGCCGATACGATCTTGCCAAACTTTCGGCATTTTAAGCGTAGCATGACGACCAATCCAGGTTGCAAGTACAATGATTGGGAATAGTGCCAGAATCGGCAACGCCATATGAAGCGTTAAGTCACCCGAATGCACACGCACGGCACTTGCAAACAGAAAGTTTGAACCGCCTATCAGTGCAGTCGTACCGTGAATCTCGGCAATACTTAGACCTTTACTGAGTAGGTAGCCGTTTCGTAAGTCGCTGCCAGCCAAACCAGTACCTTGCAGCGCACCAGATAGGAAGCCGACAAAGGCTACACCGTGTTTGGTTGGCTTCTTTTCTTTCTTCTCTTTACCAAACGATGCAATCGCTTTTTGGTACAAGAACCATGACAGGAAAGCTAAGATCACAAGTGCAATAATCGTCTCGCTAACTCCGGCGAAAATAAAGCCGCCACATAGCGCACCAATAATAGATATCGGCCAAAGCTGCTTCACGATATTCCAACGGATGTACTTACGGAATAAATAAACACGCGGTATACAGGTAAGGAAGAAGAACACCGTCGCCACCGCTACGGCATCCTTCGCCCCAACTAAACCAGTGAGTACCGGCGTAACCGTAGCCGATCCCGAGACGGGCGCAAGGATGTTTATGAAGGTAAAAATGCCAAGAAGGATGGCTATGAGGACAAAGTACATTTAGTCGTCTGCTGGAATCTGCTTGTTTGAATAGTATGGTGCTTGGAACGGCAGGTCGTCTGCAAGCCAGCGCTTAAGTGCGGTATAGAGCTTTCCGTAATAACCCTTGTCATATGCCGCTGCCGTTACCCACCAACTAGCATCTACATCGTACTGCAGTAAATCTTCAGTGAGCTGTGTTCGATACCCCATGGGATACAGGTACACGCAGCCGAAGTATTCACCGGCCGTATTGTAAATAACATAGGCAAATGAGCTACCATCACGGAATTCGCGTTCATGCCAAGCTAGGTCAACGAAATCAAATTCTTCAGTCAGCTCTTCGGCCGGCCATGAACCGCCGCGCGTCTGCCGGATGAGTTCAATGCTGGAGTTAACCCCAACTAGATCATCAGGAACATCTTTGTGGCTGAGTACGCGGGCTACAAGATCGTCATAGGTCAATTCAGCCGGAATGGTCGTTTCCGCCGGAACAACTAGCTTCTTAATATAACTTGAATGGTCCATCTACTGTTCCTCCCAAATCATATCTTCATTGCCCGGATCATTCGTGCGAACAACAAGAAATGTGAGTGGTTCGGAGTCCGAAGTATTTATGAATTCGTGAATATCGTTAGGCTCACATAGAACAACATCGTCCTCAGTTGTAGCGACGACTTCGCCATTGATCCGTATCTCGCCACTCCCTGCCACAACCCTAAAACATTCAGTGCGGGTATTGTGGTGGTGTGGCTTAATGCTCTGACCGGGGGCTAGTTTCATAAGTTGTAGTTTTGTGTTCGTGCCAAAGTCATCTACAGATAGTAATACGGATCGTTCGTAGCCTTCACGTGGCTCAAAAGTACTTTCTGAAAGTTTTAGGTGTTTCATGGGCTTATTATACAATTTTGCTGTTGTTATCGATACACCTATTGTTTGCTACAATCAGAACAGTGAAACAAGCGCTTATACTCCACGGGACAGACGCCTCGCCAGAACATAACTGGTTTGCTTGGTTGCGCGACCAGCTTGAGGCAAACAACTACAAAGTTTGGCTGCCGCAGTTGCCAGGAGCAGATAAACCCAATACTAAAGCCTATACTGATTTTTTGCTCGCAAATCCAGACTTTCCATTCAACAATGAAACCATTTTAATTGGTCACTCGTCTGGTGCAGTGGAAATTCTAAGCCTCTTACAGCATCTACCTGAACACGTAAAAGCTGAGGCCGCCTATCTCGTGAGCGCTTTCAAAGATGATCTCGGCTGGGATTCACTGATCGGTTTATTTGAAGAGCACTTCGACTTTACGAAGATTAAAACGAAAGTCGATAAGTTCATCTTCCTACATTCAGATAATGATCCATACGTACCACTCGAACATGCCCAGTATTTATCCGAGCAATTAGGTGGTGAGCTTATTGTTAAGACAGGTCAAGGTCACTTTAATACTGAAGCGGACGAAAAGTACGTCGCGTTTCCACTACTTCTTGACATCATTCAAGGAGGCGAACAGTGATTATGCAGGTGCTTGGTGATAGCGAACTTCCAACGCCAGGTCAACAGGTTATTACGGCCTGCGCTTTCATTCACCAACAAATCAATGGTGAGCATAAAGTTTTTATGGCCAAACGCTCCGAGACGAAAAAGTTTTTACCTGGCGTCTATGAACTACCTGGTGGTCACATTGAGTTCGGCGAAGAAGTCCCATTTGGCCTTGCACGAGAAATTCAGGAAGAGTTTGGTATGAATGTAAAACTTGGCGACCCGTTTGCCGTGTTTACCTACCATAACGAAATCAAAGGCTCACATTCCATTGAGGTTATTTACTTTGCTACTTTTGTTGACTCGGTTGAAACTATTGCGATGAATCCAGACGATCATAGTACATACGGCTGGTTTAGTGAAGCGGAGCTACCCCAGACATTCGTGAACGCCAAAGACGTTGATGACGATGAAGTGAAGGCTATTTACCGTGGTTTTGCACTGCTGAACGGTCAGCAGCTAGATTTTGGTAACTAGCCACTTATCACTGTTGGCAAAAATGGAGTGTTCGAGGACAAGGAATGCCCAGGTAACTTCTTGCTAATCAATAAGGTTCTTAGCCTTTAGGTCATCAAAAATAAGTACATCAACCGGTGAGCTTTTATCTTTCCAGTTGTAGCTAACAAACTTAAACTGCTCAATTTCTGAGCTAGCTGCTAATGTGTTGTCAAAATCTGCCTCATAGCAGGTCATGCGAACGACGGTTCCTTCTGGTTTGCCGTGAGCTTGTGCTTCAAATGTTCCGTAGTGTCGGATTGTTTCTGGAAGCAATCTAACGGTCAGCTCTTCTTCAACTTCACGAATCAATGCCTCCTGGTCTGATTCATTACCTTCACGTTTACCGCCAGGTATATACCATACGTCCTTGCCCTTACTGAGAGTGGTGAGTATCTTTCGGTTTTCTATGCGAATATATGCAAGTTTATCTATGTAAGTCTTATCCATAATTTAAGTATACTGCACCGCTGTTAATTGTTGTATAATTATGCCATGAAAGCAAAATCGTTCGCAGCATCAGCCGTAGATAAACCACTTGAATATTACGAGTTTGATCGCCGTGAGCTAACGGCTGAGGATGTCGAGCTTGAGGTTCACTACTGTGGAGTTTGCCATAGCGATATACATACGGCTCGTGGTGATTGGGGCGAAATAGAATATCCATGCGTACCAGGACATGAAATCGTGGGCATTGTTACTCGTGTTGGCCAGAATGTGAAGGAGTTTAAGGCTGGCGACCGTGTTGGCGTAGGCTGCATGGTCAATAGTTGCGGTAAATGTGAGGCTTGCAAAAGAGGTTTTGAGAATAACTGTTTTGAGGAAGTAATCTGGACGTATAGCTCAAAAGACCCTGTTGACGGAACAGATACCAAAGGTGGCTACTCAACAATAATGGTCGCTCCTGAACATTTTGTAATGCACTTGCCTGAAAGTCTGGACATGGCGAAAGCAGCACCGCTTCTATGTGCAGGTATCACAACCTACTCACCACTGCGGCATTGGGAAGTTGGCGCAGGAAAGGCAGTAGGTATTATTGGGCTTGGTGGTCTTGGGCACATGGGCGTTAAATACGCAAAGTCTATGGGTGCCGAAGTGTGGGCCGTTACATCATCTCCAGATAAAGCCGAGGCCGCTCAATCTTACGGTGTTGACGGCGTAATTGTTTCTTCGTCTGAAAAAGATATGGCAGATGCCGCTAATAAGTTTGACTTTTTACTGGACACTATACCAAAGGCGCATGACCTGACACCTTATCTCAAGCTTCTTAATATACACGGTACTATTTGCCTCGTAGGCCCGATAGAACCAATGCCTGGTTATCATTCCGGCGATGTCATTCATGGGCAAAAATCGATTTCCGGATCTGGCATTGGGGGCATTAAGGAAACGAAAGAAATGCTTGCTTACAGCGCAGAACACAACATCTTACCAGAGATTGAAATTATACAAATCCAAGACATCAATAAGGCGTGGGACGCGCTTGCCAGTAAGCAGATGGCAAAACGTTATGTTATCGATATTAAGAATTCCTTTGAGAAATGATACCTAAACATGGCACCCTTTGAAATCTGGCAAGACCCAATCACTAAAGTAAGATTCTACTTCAGTCATTCAGATAAAGATCTAACTACTGGAGTAATGGAAATTCCATCAGGTGCAGAACTGCCGAAACACAACCGGCCAAAAGCCTTTGAAAACCTGGTGCAGGTAGCAGGCCAATGCGTAATAAAAGTATTTAATGGCGATGACGTTACCGAGCATACGCTGAATGTTGGCGATACATTAAGAATGGAAAAAGGCCAACACCACATTCACTCAAATCCGTTTTCTGAAACTTCGCAGACCTTATTTAAAGCGGAAGGCGATATTACGGAGGTCATAAAAGTGTTGAGGGAAGGCTTTACCAGGTTAGGTTAATGCCAAAAATAGTCGTTACCAACAACCAGCACCTCACCGAGAAGCAAAAGCAACGACTCGATAGCTTGGGTGATGTAACATATTACGATACTCTGCCAGAAAGCGGCGAGCAATATCTAGAGCGTGTAGAGGGGGCTGATATTATTTGCTCAGGGACAGCCGGTCTACAGGACGCGTACCCGCAGCTAAAAGATGTGTACGTAACGGTAGCTTTCGTAAGCGTGGCCTTCGTAGACTTAGAGGTTTTACAAAGCAATAATGTAGCTATTTCTAATGCCCCGGGCGCAAATCGACACGCCGTTTCGGAGTGGATTATAGCAATGACAATTCTACTCATGCGCAACATGTATCCTGCGATTAAGCGTAATGAAACGTATCGTAAGGACGGTAGTTTGCCGCCTATCACACCAGGGCTAGCTGGCAACAAGATGACTATACTTGGACAAGGCAACGTGGGAAAACGGGTCGGTGAGCTTGCCGCTGTATTCGGTATGCATGTTACCTACTTCAAGCGTGGCGATGATTTATATAGCGCAGTGCAGGACGCAGACGTAGTAGTTGATACGTTGAGTAGCAATGCTTCGACCGACAAATTATTAGACGACGGGTTCTTCCAGTCTATGAAACAGGGTAGCTACTTCATAAGCGTTACTCGCTCTGAAATTACCGATGAAGACGCTATGCTCAAGGCCCTTGATGAAGGTAGGCTTGCCGGAGTTGCCACCGATTGCGGTGGTATTTTGGTTGGCGACACAGATGATCCGCTGTATCAAAAACTGGTGAATCATCCTAAAGTCTTGGTAACGCCTCATGTTTCTTACAATTCTGAAATGAGCCGGAGAATGGGTGCGGATATTATGATCGATAACGTGGAAGCATGGATTAAGGGTAAGCCACGGAATGTGCTAAACGCATGAGTTGGGTAGCCTACAGTCTGATGATGTTCTTTTCATCGGTGGCGCTGTATTTGACTGTTCGTAAGTCTTCGCTGGTTAAAACACCCGCGTATCTGACTAATCTGGCGATGTTTGCCATTCCACTTGTTGCTTACGCACTACTTGGTGTTATCAATAGCTCATCACTGGCAATTACCTGGTGGCAGGCACTTATCTTAGTGGTTACGGCAGTCGTGTTTGCCTATGGCGCTAACAAAGCTTCGCTCCACGCTATCGATATTGCACCGAATCCCGGTTACAGCTTGGTGTTATCGAAGAGCTATGTGCTGTTCACAACTATCGTGGCTATTACGCTACTTGGCGCAGACTTAACTGTACAAAAGGCCATCGCCATACTGCTGATCGTGGCGTTTTCGGCACTCATTATGGTTACCAAAAAAGGCACGAAAAAAGTTAAAAGCGAGAAATGGATACTGCTATCATTCGGAGCATTCTTTGGATGGGGTATGTTATCGCTGTCGTCGAAATATCTCTTTAACCACGGTGTCGATACGGTAGCATTCCTTATTTACCTTTATGCCCTGGTCACGCTATGTATCATTGCTATCGATAAAGTTAAAGTTAGCAAGATTAAAGAAGTGTCGACACAAGCTAAGTGGTTACTGCTTGGTACCGGTATCTTTTCAACGTGTTTTAACCTTGGGCAGTTTGAAGCGATTAGGCTGGCACCGAATGTCGGGTATGTGAATGCTATTAACGCTGGCTCTATTGCTATGGTAACTGTGTTCGCCGTGCTGTTATTTAAAGATGAGCTAACGACTAAGAAAGCTATCGGGATCCTTGGCGTAACCGTCGGACTGGTATTATTACTTGTATGAGTGACTATAGGGTTATTATTTTTGATCTGGATGGTACGGCAATTCCAAACGTGCCGAACGGTCTGCCTTCCAGGAAGCTTATACAAACCATTGCAGAGAGTAGAGCGAAAATTAAACTTTGTGCCGCTACCGGCCGGCCGATTACTAATGCCAAACCAATCCTTGACGCCCTCGACCTTGATGAGCCTTGCGTGATTTCTGCCGGTACGCAAATTGTGAATCCGAAGACTGGCGAGATTCTATGGGAGGCTAACATTGAAGCAGACGATATAAAAAAGATTCTTACTATTTGCTATCCGTACCATTATGAACTTCTTGTCGGTAACGAGCTTACTGGCGAAGGCACAACAGCCGCCGACAGAGTGATTAATGGCCATGTTAATGTTATGTATCTTATGGGGTGCGCCGAGGCGGACGCCACTTTGATACTTGCGCAGCTGGCAACTATTCCGACCCTAACTGCAGCTGGCGTACTTTCGTGGACGCACGAGGGCGTCGATATTCACATAACGCACCGCGATGCCACGAAGGAACATGCCATTACGGAACTACTCAAAATGCTCAACATCCCCAAAGAAGCAGCCGTTGGGGTGGGCGACGCCAATAATGACATACACCTTTTTAAAGCAGTCGGTCACAAAGTTGCTATGGGCAATGCCACCGACATACTGAAAACCGATGCTGATGAGGTTTGTGACACGGTGGATAATGACGGATTAGCCAAGCTTATCCTGCAATTCACATCGTAGATATTTCATTGTGCTATAGTAAAAATAGCATCAAATAACACAAAAATATGTCAGAACAACTTATTACGCCACCATCTGCGGATGATAACGCCCTAAATACAGATACTGAAGGCTGGCATAGAGTTGCTGATGAATATAAAAATTGGCATCCAGGCCTGCACCCCTATGTCGAAAGCCAGCTGGCTGCGCGAGGCATTGTCCATGCTGCCGAGAATCAGGAGCAAGATAACTCAGCGCCGGATATCGAGCGATTACTCAATGATATTGCTACTGCTACGGATGATCCCGAAGTTCGTAAGGCACTACGCGCAGAGCGCCGCCATGAATCATCACCCGAACTTGAAACGATACTTGATACAGTGATCGGTATTAAATTACAGGCCTTGGAACGTAACGACGATGCTCTATTTAACGCCGCTGGACAGACCGTCATTGCCGCGCACAGCGGAGATGAACAAGCGCAACATATTGCATCAGAAGGACTTGCAACTGCGAGCGTTCACGGCGAGCAACTCCTAAAAAAACGTCAGAAAGAACTACTTGATCTTGGGTATACCCCTCAACAATTAGAAGAGCTGGGCAATCCAGAGCAGCTGGGCTACCAGCATCTTTCCCTTGTTCATGCCACCGATTATTTGCCACGACATCATGAATCAGACGGTCTTCTCCACATTGGTACCTCGTTTGAAGCCACAGGATTACCACGAAACACGCTACATGTAGCCCTGAATCACATGGTCGAGTCGGCTGCCACTTCGAGCGACTGGTCTGCAAAGAAGTTTATAATCGTGGCTCCTTTAGATAAGACCATCGAGCTTAATGGAGAACCTTCTGCGCTCATTGCTCATGATACTTGGTGGGAAGCAGCCCCTCGTAAGGGATTGACACTGGCTGCGGATACCCTTATTGTTCGGCCTGGTACAACAAAACCGGTCAGCGTGTATCCAGAAAGCCACGAGGTTCGCTACAAGAGCCACGACATAACATCAACAGATATAGACGAGTTAGTTGCTATGGCGGACGGTTATGAGTTGAGCCTTTGTGCCACTAAGCTCGGCATAGCTCTTGAACCAGGTACAGAGAAGTCTCGCCAACTAAAAAACACCAGTTTAGAACAGCATATTACCGAGCTTGATACTACGGAGCGTGCGAAAGTTGTTGAAGCGTTACATGCAGCACTTGCAACAAATCGTGATAATGCAGAGGCAATATTTGCCGATATCGCCAAACGCACGGCTGTTCGCAAGGCATTGGAGCTACAGGGTCGAGAAGTCATAGAGCCACTCACTATAATGGAGGGTAGCTTTAGGTCAGAAGATATATCTACCGAATTACATAGGCTACGACGAAATAAGGCTGTACATGGCCACCATTCCAATACAGAGTTGTATTATCTGGAAAAACGCGTCACCAATCTACTACTAAACTCGACCACTACCTTCGATACGGAACGAGACAGCATTCGCCAGCAGATAAAGGATGTGGCCGATGAGCTGTCTATTAAAACCCTGCAGATGTACTATCGTCTTGGTTTATTTTAGTCCGTCCGATACTTACTCTATAGAACAATTTGTGACATAGTATTGACAAGTTATCATACTTATGCTATTATGTAAGTAAGATTGATTCAGTGAGAGGCTTCAATCAAGTACGTAACAGATAGAGGGTGGAAACGAAAATTGCTGAAACAGTAGTGCATACTGCCGTCTCAGGAGTTTTTGTCGAGCTTCATAGCTCCAAACACTCCGCACATTAATAGATAGGTGTAAATAACGGTTCGAGATCGGTTTATAGAGCTAGGTTAGCTTTGTAATCCGGTCTCGAAAGAGAATGTTATCTGGATAGTCCAGATCCCGGCCCAAGTGTCTAAGGAGACACTCATGAAGATACGCAACTTCACCCCGCACGCCGTCCGCATCATCGGCGAGGAGGGCAACCTCATCGTCGCGATTCCCTCGGAGGGAGTCGCCCGCGCCGAGCAGAAGGACACCCCGCAGGGTAGCCTTCGAGCCATCAACGGTGGACTCATCCCCACCGTCCGGACCGAATTCGGCGGCCTCATCGGCCTGCCGGACCCGGAGGAGGGAGTGCTGCTGATCGTCAGCAACATCCTCGTCCAGGCGGCGAAGGCGGTGGGTCGTTCCACGGACGACCTGCTCTTCCCGAGCGGAGTTCCGATGCGGGACGCCGCCGGACAGATCATCGGAGTCCGTGCGCTCGCCTGGGCGTGACGTGACTTCGGTGGTCGGGGCGGTTGGACGAATGCTTCGGCATTCGGTTGAGTTCACGCTCATTCACCAACCGCCCCTCCGGGCCCCATCCAATTCTCGCCACTTCCGACTTACACCTATCTATCTTTCATCTCGAAGGTTCACATCTGGAAATTACTGGTTTCTAGTCGCGAACTTTCGGCCCTTCGGCCTTGAGAGTTCGGTACCTTAAAAGCTCTTACATCTATAAACTTTGAAGGTTTTTCGTAAAGTTGAGTTACCTCGCTTTATTCGAAGCCTCTCATTGGACGCTCTTCTTTAGAGAAACAATCATCGTTCGTAACTGTTTGAACTTTTGCGAATCCTTCATCCTCGTGATGAGGGAGGGCAAGAGTTCAACGGACGAACTTTTGATCTTGGCAGTTAGTAGATTGCTAACGCCGCCGTTTCCAGGAGGAAACATGTTCAACTGGCTGTTTGCCACCGTGTCGGAGACGACTGCGGAGATGATGGTGGAGTACATCATCATCCTCGCCATCGCAAGCTTCGCCGGTATCGCCGGCTGGCTTTTCATGCAGGGTGCCACCAACGGCCCCCGCTGGATCAACCCGCTGTCGGTGGGCTTCGGCACCACCGTCTTCAGCATCATCGGGCTCAGCCTGATGATGACCTAGCTGGGCGAGCCATTCAACCGGACAAGCGGTTCTAAATATGCTTGGACAGCACCACCGCGGTGTTGCTGGCGCGACAGCTAGAGATGGGAGCTTCTTCGGAAGTGAGCCATCATCGCGCAAGATGTAATTGAGCTTTAAAGGCAAAATAACCCCAACTATTTCGCTACCCCTGGGTAGTTTCCGTAAGGATTAAGAAGTAGGTTGGGGTTTTGTCATATCTGGTAGGCATGCATTTTTATAAAGCCCTTGACAAATACAGTAAAGTGCGCTATAGTCAGCTTACGATCGTTCGAAACAACGATTATGCCGAGAAGGACATCCAGTGTTCCCTCGGGATACCGAAACAGCATTGCCCAAGCCATAAGCGCTTTTGTCGCAGCGGGATAAGCAATTCGCATACTAAGGCGAATGGTTTGTACCGACTACTACGATAGAGGCGCTTTTTAGTTGCAAATAATATGCACGGCGTTGATCCTCTTATTCGCTATTTAAGTACAAACGCCCGTCCCTTTCTATACAACTCACAAACTTTTGCTCTTTAACACTTTAACCTTCTACGCGAACCAGATTTACCCGAGTCGCTGACGCGCAGTGATGCATAGCTGCGCCCCAGCGGCTCCGGGTCTTCCGAAGTTCGCTCCCCTAACAGGGAATACTACATATAGAAAGGATGTGGCTCCCATGCCCATCTTGTTCATCCTGGCCATGCTCGCGCTCGTTGTCACGGTGGTGCTCTGCATCATCTGGCTCAACCAGCCCAAGGCCACCACGAAGGACAAGGACGAGGACAGGAGCTACTCCTACTCTCGTTCCACGCCCGACTACCGGGCAAGCTACCGCATGGCGACGCACATCGCGCTCGTGGTGTCGGCGCTGCTGCTCGGCCTGTCCAGCCTGACGATGGTCGGAACCAAGACGGTGGGAGTCGTCACGTCGTTCGGTAAGCCTTCGGGCACGCCGATGGACAGCGGTCTCCACGTCAAGGCTCCGTGGGCGAAGGTGCACAAGTTCGACGCTGCCGTGCAGGTCGACAAGTACACCAGCGACAAGTGCGTGACCGTCCGTATGGCCGGTCAGACCACCGCGTGTGTGTCTGCTGTCATCACCTGGCGGATCGTCCCGTCGGAGGCCAACGTCCTGTACCAGGACTACAAGGACTTCGAGCGGGTGCAGTCCACGCTGGTCGGCAACAACACCACGGCCACGCTGTCCAAGGTGTTCGCGTCGTACAACCCGCTCGCCCAGGTGGCAGACGGTAAGGCGATCGCTGACACTCCGGATGTGTCGGGGTATGCCGAGCCGGTCAAGACTGCGCTGCAGGAGGCTGTCGGTACCAGTATCGAGGTCGTCTCCGTGACGACTCCGTATATCAAGTACGACGACTCCACGCAGAAGCGTGTCAACGACCTGCAGGCCGAGGTGGCCAACACCCGCATCGCGGAGCAGAAGAAGCTCACGGCGCAGGCTGAGGCGGCGGCCAACGAGGAGCTGAGCGCTTCGGTGTCCAACGACCCGAACGTGCTGGTCTCCAAGTGCATCGACCTCCTGGCGAGTGCGGTGCAGGCCGGCCAAGCGCTGCCCAACGGCTTCACCTGCTGGCCCGGTACTTCGGTGCCGCCGGTCGCGGTGGGTTCGGCGCAGTCCAAGTAGTACCCTCGGCAGAGGAAAACACCTAAAACGAAGGTGTACAAGCACGAATAGTGCATCGTTTTGGCCCTGAAGCGAGCCAATAATAGCTTCCCGGCAGGGTGCTGGTGTGTTTCGAGTCTCTCAGATGACTCAACCACCAGCCCCTGCCGCAACACCCCAGAAAGAACAATTACTGATACTAACCTTCGAAAGGAATTTAACAATGGAAACGCTCCAAACACCTACAGAACTAACCCTTGCCCAGCGGTATGGTCAATCAATATTTGAACATTACGGAAACAGTCATCATCTTGCCTCCGAGAAATTAGATAAGTACATACCGTACGATGAGCACGGCCACATTGACGCCGATAGGATCGACGAGATTTGCCGCTCGACGCAACTTGGTACTCAGTTGGTCGAATTGCTACGCGGCAGTGATGACCCGGTGGGCGAAGACCTACTGACAGACTATGCGGTAGGACTCATGTTCCACGAGTACATGGAGTTTACTGACGTTGGCCAGGAGCAATAAAGATTGCTGGTAGTGCAGCGGTAAGGCGCTGCAACTCCAGGAGTTTTTGTCGAAACCCCAAAAAGAGGTATCCGAAAATTCCAACCCAACACAGAGTAGAGAGGGAGTGCTCCATAATGACCACGCTTGCCAAGTTCATGGCTCAGGCCATCGTGCTCGACTGCAAGGAGGAGCTGTTCGACGAGGACGGCATCCTCAGTGACGAATGTGATGACAAGATCGAGGAGGTCGTTAAGGCGATGATACCTGGCGAGCTTCTGGAACTGATCTGGACCGCGGAATCATTCGACGTCGGCTTCATGGACGGTAGTCTGTCTGATGGCCCGAAGGAGATGCTTCGCCGCCTGGCGCTCTGTTGCATTCGCGAGGAGGCCAAAAGCGAACAGCTCTTTCAGCACTGAGTATGCGGTGGGTGACCGGAAGGTTACGTGTTGACCTAAAGGTCACCCGCCCATGCTCCTCAAATCTCTACTCTGTACTCAACCTACGTTTTTAAAGATTGAAAATATAGTTTGGGTTACCAATTACTGTTCACCGGGTAATTTCCTATGCTCCGCTTGTGAGGAACCTGTACCTGTATTTTGTGTCGCCTTATCTTTCTTTGGTTTTGTCTTCTTGGAAGGCGTATTTTCTTTAGTGGTGGCGGGTCTGTATTTTATTGCATACATCTTCTGAGAAGTAGTAATAATCTGTTTTCGGATTTTCTCACTCTGCTCGGTAGGATCGCTCAATAAGATAGTTATGCCGGACAATGGTTCCTGTGCTTGAATTGCAGCAATCCGCACGTAGTAGTTGAATGCTGGCAGGTTGGCGATTTCGCCCGGCTCAATATAGGGCGTAAACATCTGTAGCAATGACTGTTCATCGGCCGGGTTCCCAGTTCTAAAACAAATCACTGTGCCGACGTTGGCGAGGATGACATTTACCATGCGCTGATCGGCTTGCTGCGAAGTGGATTGCTCAGCCATGGTGAGATAAAGTCGGTACTTTCGTGACTCGGAAAGCATCTGCACGAATGACATTGTGGCGAAGTTCTGAAACTCATCGACGTATAGATAGTACGGTGTACGTTCCGACTGCTGCACACGCGCCCTGCGCAGTGAAGCAAGCTGCAATTTAGCGAGCACCATAATACCAAATAGTTCAGAGGTATCTTCGCCGACTAAGCCTTTGGAGAAGTTACAAATCAGTATTTTCTGATTATTCATGATATCGTCAAAGTCGATAGTGGATTTTGGTTGCTCAAGGATGCGTTTAGCGCTGGCAGAAAACAGAAAGCGCCCGATCTTGGCGGTGATACCGGCCGCCATCTTAACCCGTTGCATCCCTCCGGCTTTACCGAACTCATTACGCCAGAAGTGCTTGAGATTCTCGTCATCAAGTGTAGCGATAACTTTTTTGCGGTACATTGGGTCGTTGATGAGATTATAGACGGTAAACAGCGTCGCCTCTTCTTGAGTGAGCGCCGTTTGTACGGCATTTCGGAGCATGTATTCAATACGGTGGCCGCCACTATCATCCTCAGAGAATATCTTACGGAATATAGAAACGACCGTTTCAGTAATGAGGTCTTTTTCTCGTAACAACTCATCGCCCTCAAGTCCTGGCGTTAGTTCGAGCAAGTTTAGCCCGATAGGATAGGCCAGGTCATCAGGATTAAAGTAGATGACATCTTTGACGCGCTCCTCTGGAACGTAGCGTAGGAGTGTTTCGGCCATATCGCCATGCGGGTCGATAACGGCAACACCTTTGCCGCTACGGATATCTTGCACGAGTGCGTATTGCAGCATCGTTGTTTTACCGTTACCCGTACCGCCAATGATATAGACATGCCGTTCGCGCTCCTTTTCAGTAAGTCCAATCGGCGTATCTTCGCCGTGGTATTTATTCATACCAATAGTTACGTCAAAATCAGTACCGCTCTTGAGGGATAGTGGCGCTGGTAATGTCCGGCTGAGTGACTTCACGATATTCTCAGTCCTTGTCGTACCGGCATACGGGAAGTGATATAAGTCAGACAGCTCGCTCGTAGCAAGGAGACAGGCATTTCGATTAAAGATACTCGGTAAACGGTGTACCAGTGCAAATGTCCGGTAACGGTTCATCAGGCGTTTCGGGAAACTTCGCTTCGCTTGGAGTGATTGATATTTCGGTACATTGAACGAGGCAAGTGATGCCCGTATGCCGCGAATACGTTGTAAGCGTTTCTGCTTATTGGGAATGGCGACGTACGCACGAATGGTGGTACGGAAGATCGGCTGATTAACTTTATGATGGATTGATTCAACTAGCTCCTGCTCAAACACAGTCATGGTACGCATCGGCTTGAGACCTACAGCCGCTTGTTGCCTTTGGCGAGCAAGTAGTGTTTCTGCCGAGGGCTGCCGTGAGCTACTTGATGAGCCGTAAAAGCCACTGGTGACCGTATCCATGAAGCCGAAAATAATTGAGTTAATAACTGAAAAGACTCTACCCGCACCTCTTGTACGTTTCCCTTTGAGCCGACTAAGTAAGTCGTCGTTAATAAGAATCTTGCTGGCGATACTCTCTGCCTCCCTGATTCTGACGGGCGTAACAACTATTTGGAATGTTACTTGCTCGTGTTCTTCCAGTTTGGTCATAGTGCCGGTGAGGTAAGCGACGGGGTCGTGCTGCTCTAGCTCCTCCTGCATATTGAGCGGAAAGGCAAAGTGTCCAGTCTGCCGAAACTCTATAATTTGGCTCTGCTCATGGGTGGTGAGGTAGTCTTCAGTTTCCTCAACCAGCATATCCGGTAGATATGAGGCTACGGTTTGTCGAAAGACCTCAACAACATCGTCCGGTACTCTCGCAATATACCGGATGCCGCCTTGTTTAGTAGATGTGACCTCAAAGGTTATATGTGACTGTCGCCGCATGAATGTGTCATTAAAGGTACGCGCTCCATTGAGGCCGTGCAGAACCGTAAAGAACTCCTGGGTGGCGTGGGCTTTCTTGGCGGCTTGGGCGGGTGGTGTCAGCTCAAAGAAACGGTAGTCTGCTCTGAGTGCGTAGAAAAAATCCCATAGCTTCAGCAGTAGCGCCACGGTGAGCCATATACTAATAATGCCTAGCATGATTAGGCCGATGATAGGCAGTAGTTCGGCCATTCGATCAAACAATGATATAAGGCTATCCATTACGGCTCTCCGACCATGAAGTTACGAGGATTGACGGGTATTCCCATGACGTTTACTTGGAAGTGGAGGTGGTTGCCTGTCGCTGCGCCGGTCATACCCACATAGCCAATAACATCACCCGGTTTTACTTCTTGCCCGACGGTCGCGTTCGTCTTGGACATGTGACAGTAGCGCGACTGGACATTATCGCCATGATCTACCACGACTCCGATACCACAGGCATCGTTATTGATATCATCAACTACGATCACTTTACCCTCCGCGAACGGACTGATAGGCGTACCAGCATCTGCTCCTATGTCTATGCCTGTATGAGCGCCGAGTCCAAGCCCTACTCTAAACGAGTCAAACTTACCAAACGTATCGGTAATTGGGCCATGTATCGGCCAGATTGTAGAGAGTTTGCGCTCGCTTACCTTGTTACCTTTGGAATCGAATATCTCTACGACGTGCGTAATAGGGTTTACCGCCGTCAGTGCTTGCGACACCGCCTCGACGCCAGCATTGGCTACTACTACCACTGCAATCATGGGCAGCAGGATAATGAAGCCAAGCGTGCCGAGGACAATGTATAGCTCTTTCTTGAATGAGAGCGCAACACCGACGACGACTTTGTTCATGCATATATCTCATTCGGGTTAGTCGTGATGAGCGGGTGTTCTTTATCGCTAGCAACAACCTTGACGGCTACATGGTTTTGGTCGGCAATAATCAGCGCATCACCACGCTCACAAGTCAGCAGGAATGTCTGTTCGTATTCACTGAGGTTAAACTCCGATACTACGTTCTTTATTGTGGTGGTATCCTGTCGCATGAGTATTCTGAGACTACTTTGTGAGGCAATCGCCCGGCCATAGTCGTTGCGGAGAAAGTCATTGGCCTGCTGGGAAATAATCGAAACACCGAGGTAGTATTTACGAGCGCGACGTACTAATCCAGCAACGAAACGGGCGCTCTCCTCGTGTTCTAGGAGCATCCAGCCCTCGTCAATCACAAGCATCCGTTTTTCAGGCCGTGATTTCACTTGGTTCTGGACGAAGTTGGAAATAATCATCATCATGATTTGCCTGAGTGACTCTGGTAAGTCTTTGATGTCGAAGATGACGAGCCGGTTATCAAGTTGGATGTTCGTCTGCTCATTAAAGACATTGGCAAGCGAACCGCTTATATACTTCTCCAGGCGTTCACAGAGTGTTAATTGTCCCATGCCCTGCAAGGCGGCGTAGAGGTCAGATAGTAATGGCGTGGCGTTCTTCTTTGCCTTACGGTAGACCTGTAGAATTGCCTTATCGACGGCAGCTTTCTCGCGGGGGTCTAGACCCTCAGCCATCAGTCCGACGACTTCCGTTAAATCTTGGGCATGTTCAGCAAGCCTGTCCTGTGTGTATGCATTGGTCGCTAAATCAAACGGATTGATCTTCTCTTTACTTCGCGCCGAAAGCTTAATGTAAGTACCCTTAACTGACTCGGTGAGCTGTTTGTATTCGCGCTCCGGGTCAATGACGATAACTTTTGTACCTTGCATAAGCTGGCGCAGTATTTCGACTTTCGTAGCATAGCTCTTGCCACTGCCGGATTGCGCAAAGATGATGCTATTAGCGTTGTTGAGGGCAAAGCGATCAAGAATGACCAAAGAGCTATTCGACTTGTTTACGCCGTACAAGATACCCGACTCTTGCACCAGTTCGGAGGACATGAGCGGAAATGTGAGCGCTGCTGATGAGCTATCGAGGTTTCGTTTCTGGTCAAGGATATCCTCGCCACGCGGCAGGACTGACTGCAATCCCTCAATCTGTTGGTAACGTGCCATTTTGACGTAAAACAGCCTCGCAGAAAGCTCTGTTTCAAGAAGCTTAGTTACGTTCTCAAGCTCGGCTAGCGTCCCGGCAGTAATCGTCATATAGATCGACATCTGGAATAGCTTTTCTTGGCCTCGCTGAATCTTGTCGCGTAACTCCGTAGCTGAATCAAGCGGGTCGGTAATCTCTGAACCGATAACTTTACCGCTACGAATCATGGCACGTTTCGTAGACTCTAGCTCTGTAATTTTGCGGCGGAGTTTCGGCAGAGCTTGCAAAGCATCGACTTCATGAAAGTGGTACGAAATGTCGATATTATGACTAAAGTTAATAAGGCTATTGAGCCAGCCGGATGAAGCTGTAAGTGGATAGCCAGATATGAATAGGGTGCGTACGAACTGGTCGTCAATCTTCACGTAGTTAGACTGCTCTTCAAGTCCAGCGTAGGAGATGATGTCCATCGGGTCTTGTTCGCCATAGGTGAGTGCAAGGTGACGCGGGCGTTCATTCCGGCGCTGCTTCCATGCACGTAACTTCTTGAGGGGTGGCAAGTTCGTTATGACGTTCTTGCGCTTATTCTTCTTTGGTGCCAACTTTTTAGTCGGTTTCTTTACGGGTGGTCGTTTCATAAGTACGCCTCCTTTAGTAGCTGCATCGTCTGCTCGGATATCGGCTGTCGTTTCGCAACTTGGGGGTTATAGAATGTATAGAACAGGTCGAGCATTTCAAGACTGTTTAGCTGGTGCGTATGAACGCCGAGCCGTGCCAGTCCTTTCGTGACGATATCACTGTTTAGTGTCAGTTGTTCTTTTACCATGTCAAAGCTCTGCCGGTCTTTGCCATTGAATGGAATGACGACGTAGAAGTGCCGGGCAAGGATTTTATTCTTCGTAATCAGCCCTTGCACGAACTCAATATAGGTTTCAATTTGCTGGCGATAGACTTTCTGTTTTTCACCCTCCATACGCGCTCGAAACTCGCCAATATACTTATCCATGTCCATTTCCCGGACTCGGACAATCATCTGGAGTGGGCACGCCAAGGAGTTTAAGAAGTTCTGGTAGGTATCAATCAAAGCGTCTTGCTCTTCTTCGCTCTTGAGCTCAAAGTTAATCGACGATACTTGCATGATCATCCGGTAGCGGTTGCCGGGCAGTATCAGAATGCCATCCTGAACACCCTTAATCGCGATCTGGCTACGCGACGAGGCTTTCTTATTTGACTTCCTGAATATGGACATCGAGACCTCCTTTCTTGTTAGTGCGGAATCTCAGCTTGGCACGCGGGTCATTCATGAGCTGTTCAAGTAATGCTTTATCGGCAATAGCAACATCTTCACGAGTGATAGGTTCAGTAATGGGTGCCTCGGGTTTCTTAACAACTTTGGTGGTTGGCGTTTCGTCGTTCTGACTGCGGAGGTAAGTATCGTTCTTGTTATAGATGTAGAATCGCGGGCGCGAGTTATAGCGAAACAATACGGCGATCCATTGAATAAGCAGCTTGCCTTTAATCCGAATAGCCAGCGTCGAGAACACCACAAATAGCATGACGATAACGGTGATCTTGTAGGCATCTGCCTGGAAAAACGGCGGTAAGACGACATACACTACACAGCCGAAGAATATCGGTGAGGTCAGCATCACGAGCTGCTGCAGGCTAAGGTTGCCGGTAACTTTATCTTCAACCGTCGTAACTTGTGCCGGAACGATAGTAGTTTTCATTACTTAGCTCCTTTCGCCGATTTTGTCGCCTGAGCCTTACTGGATGACGTTTTAGTGACCGTAACATTCTGACGTACCTTAGTAGAAAGGTGGCTAACGCCGTTGATAAATTGGCCACCGAGCTTACGAGCCGTCCGAGCACCAGCGCTCGCATAGGCCATTTGGGCAATAACACTTTGCGTCTTAAGGAGGGCTAGAATAGTCGCCACGCCTACAAGCATCGACATGATTGGGTCGAGTGCCTTGTTTGGGTCGTTTGCTGTCATACCGGCAAATATCGATGAGGCCAGTATCAAGATGACGACGTGGATAAACAGAACGAATATGGTTGTTAGGTAAGCGCGGATTGCGTTTGATGCAAAGTCCTTGAAGCTCGGTAAGAGCCATAGCATAGCCACCAGTGGGGATAGCACCGCACCGATATAGAGCACTACCAACCTAAGAATGTAGTACACCAGCAGAAGTACTGATAGGATGACAAATACCATGTAAATCAGAAGTGCCGCTAGCTTCATATCTTTGGAGTTGTCCATGACTTTCGATAGCGCATCCCAGACCGTCGCTGACGGAAATCCTGCGTGAACAGCAGATATCATGGCGTTCGATATGCTAATGATCGCATCTATTGCAAAGACCGACGTATTCATTAGCAGGAAAATAACAATTAGCTGCGGCAACAAATGCTTGAACTCAATCTCCTCAAGACCGAGTGCCGAAAAGCTCATCACATGGAAACCAAGTAGAATCACCACAAGGATAAAGAGTACGTCCGCTATGGCAACTATCGTGAGCCACAAATTAAAGACACTGGAGTTTTCTGCCATGAGTGGCGTTGCTTTCGTGAAGTACTGCAACGCGTCGATAAACGGCTTACCGACTGTTTGGACGATATTTTTCAGTAATCCAACCACCGCGTTAATAAGCACTTCGACAAGTCCACCCTCAGACTCATCCGGTTTTACTTCTTGCAACGCGGGCATCTCTTTGACAGGCTGATTGCTAGTACTTTGGTAGGTGTGCGTCAGAATTGCCGTTAGTGAGGCTGCTGACAAGACAATAATAAGACCCAGGATAGCGTTACGGATGGTAGTTTTAGCATGATCGAGACGGTCAGGCTGCCCGGTACTGCTCATCATCTGGATGCCACCGTGTACTAAGAAGCCAGCAGATACGAGGCCAGCAATGACACATAATGTTGTTATGGTCGGGCCGATGAAGTTTCTCATGGCGTTCCCGGCGGCCGTAGCGTCCGCAAAGAACGTCAACTGACTAAGCGCAGAAAGCAGTTCCATGACTGCCTACTTTCCAAACGCGCCGTATGCCAAGTCTGTAATTATGTTGCTGATCACAAATGCCGCGATAACGATGCCGAGACCGACGGCTGACCAGGTGATTGTTTGTTTTGCTCTGTCTAATCGCTCAGTATTGCCGGAGCTGGTGATATACATAAAACCTCCAGCAACGAAAAAACCGGTCGCTACGAGACCGGCTAAACCTGCGATTACTTTAATTATGCTTCGGATAAAGTTCTCGACCTGGGAGACATCTCCACTTGCTGCGAGTACGGGACTTGCAAGCACAAGCGGCAGTCCCAGCGCCACAATGAGCGCAACTATCCTCATTTCTTCTTTGCGTCTGATCATAAACACACCTCCTTGTTTACAATTGACCCATTTCTATTATAACACCGTTGATTATTGCTCGTGGATATAACTCCGTAGTAACACTTAGCCAACACCTTACAGTAGATGCTAAATGATATAATAAATGTCATGAGCGATACTCAAACTCAGTCTACAAAGACTAAACGACGTATCCCGTTCTGGCTTATCGTCGTTGGTATCGCGTTGCTTGGAATCATTGCTTATAACGTGACCGGCGATAGTTCGATAGGGCAGCTTTTGTTTCTCGTACTCCTAGTTTTGGTGACGGTGAAGATATTTTGGTTCATGCTAAAAGCAGGATCACTCCTGCTCAAAATACTCTTGGTAATTTTTGTACTACTAGCGTGGCTCGGAACGCTCTTAGCACAAAGCTCAATGTTCTAGCTTAGAGCTTGCTGATTTCATCAAGCACCATGCCATAGTCTTCTTCAGGGTGCTGGGGATCATCCGCTTTGATTGCTGTCGCTTCTTTGTAGTCTTTGAGTATGCGAGTTGCAAGGACAGGATTCTTGCTAGCAATGAATTCGACATTGAACGCGACACCATTAATGTTGGCACCATGTGCGCTGCTACTAATGCCAGTGGCCCTATTTGATTTAATGGTTATCTCGGTTTGTTTAGGGGTGTTATCATCCATTTCAGTATCTCCACCTCTTATAATACAACATTGTTATGCCATAAAAAGCTAACAGTGGTAAAATAGGCATATGAATAATATCGGTGGCACAGCCCTGAAAGTTGCCAAAAGAATAAAAGCCATTCGCCTTGAAAAAGGGATGACTCAATCTGACGTTGCTGCAAAAGCCGATCTAAACACCAACCATTACGCAAAAGTTGAGCGTGGTGAAATACGTCCAACTATCGAAACTTACGAACGTATAGCAAAAGCACTCAAGTCTAAAGCGGCAGACATCTTTCCATTCTAACTTGTTAACCTAGACAGAGCTGGTCGATCAATCAGAGTACAATCATTGCAGTGAGCAAGACGCTTTGCCACTTTTGTATAATAACTATTCGTTATTACCATAGCCTTGTCGCAACCGTAAACCTGTAGACCGGTGACCGCTTGGCGCACCGCATCGGCTCCTACAAGACTAGCCCGCCTTTTGACTTGTATACCCCAGCGCACGCCATCTTTATTGGCAATGATATCTACTCCATAATCGTACTTTTCAGTTAGGCGAACGTTCGTGTAGCCGTTAGCCCGTAACACTCGACTTATATAATGTTCAAAACGTATGCCATCCATTGTGTCTACGTTCCTGAAACGGAAAGTGTAGAAGAAGTTCTTGCATGCAACGTATAACTTCAGGACTAAACGACTAATAAATAGTGCTGCGAGGACAGCCAAGACATATTGAGCATATTCCCAATATGTCCATACGGCTCCTATGATAAGTAGGTACGGTAGTAGTTTGAAACTAGCGAGAAGCATCTTTTTCGTCCTCCACTGGTTCTTCGTACACCACGTCTAGTTCAGCAGGATCAAAGTCTAGCTCATCTGAAAAAGTTATATTCCGGCCCCCGATGCCCAGCCATAGAAAAAGACAGAGTTTTTGCTCTGTCTTTTTCTATAACTTGGACGGGTTACGAACCACCGATTCTTTTGCAAAGCAAAAGTCGGGGAGTTCGGCGTAGCGAAGCGAAGAAAAGAAAGCACGAAGTATTTTCTTTTCAAGTAAGCGGAGGAGGCTTTAGCCGATATCCCTCCACCCCAGCCAAGCTTAAGCGCTATGGACAAAGACTTTTTCGGAGGTCTTTTTGTTATGATATGAATATGAGCTTAAATTTGGCAGGATGCATAATTTTAGATAAAGATCAGCAGATCTTTCTTTTACATCGTAATAAAAAGGGTCTTCACCAGTGGGAGCTTCCCGGGGGAAAGGTTGAGCCTAATGAAGACATCGAACAAACAGCCGTAAGAGAACTTGAAGAAGAGTTGGGCGTTACGGTTAATTTAGTAAAGAGGTTAGGCGAGACGCACTTCGAAGAGAATGAAACCGATCATCTATACACATGGTTTCTTGCTGAAATTGTAGCTGGAGAGGTGACTATATGCGAGCCAGAAACATTTGACGATCTTAGGAGCTTCTCTTTTGATGAACTATCCGAGTTAAAGCTTTCAAATAATATGGTAAAGTTACGCGAGGCTATATTGGCCGGTAAAGTTGAACTTGCCTAATTCTTCCTGAAACGCATCCACTAGCCCCAGCCAAGCATAAGCATTATTGAACTCCGTTTGGAGTTCTTTTGTTATGCGCTATAATGAACGCAATGAATCAAAATAATATGAAGCAGGGTTACGGCAGGGCGGCCGTGTTCGTTGGTCTTGTGCCACTTGTTCTTTTTCCAATTTTTGTATTTATACCTCTTTTATCGGGTGCGCTCAGTTTATTTGCCGTATTGCTTGGCGCGTTATCACTTCATACCGCTTCACATAAATCAGGAGTTGTGGGTTTGGTTTTGGGTATCATTGGTTTTGCATATCTCGTTATATTGATAATAGGAGCAATGGCTGCTTCTTCCTGAAACACATCCACTAGCCCCAGCCAAATTTGTAAAACTACACCAGTACGCCACCGGGTCACCAGCAAATATTATTCGACGTACTTCCTGGTAAAAAAGAAATACATATTGTTGATGGTGCGCTCCATAGCTTTTACAAGCAAGCTGAACAGCAAGAACTAAAGGCTATCGTGAATGCTTGGCTTAAAACGATTTGAGTATTGGTTCTTGGTGCTTTTTCGAGTAGTAAAAATGCAATTTGGTAAGATAGAAAAATCATACCACATATTCACCAGGGAGAATAAATTATGGTAACTATCAATCCTTATATCAACTTCAACGGAAATGCCGAAGAGGCCTTCAATTTTTATAGCTCTGTATTTGGTGGAGATTTTGATAGTATCGTGCGTTTTAAAGACCTTGAAGGTCCTGATTTTCCCGTAGCAGAAAACGAAGCAAATAAAATCTTGCGGATCGTACTACCTATTGGCAATAATGTACTAATTGCCAACGATGTTCCCGAAAGCTTGGGACCAGTCAACGAAAATGAAAACAGGTCTAAAATATCTGTTTTCGCCGAAAGCCATGAAGAAGCTGACAGAATATTTGCCGGGTTAACCGTGGGTGGAACAATTGAAATGCCAATGGATACTAGCCCGTGGGGTACTTATTTTGGAATGTTTAGGGATAAATTCGGTATAGAGTGGACTGTGGAGGTTGAACCTCAAGAAGATGATGAATCCAATCATTCGTAAACAATTGACTGATTGTACACTATTGGCATAGGCAAAAAGAAAAAACAGAAATGTCTGCTACAATATAAGCATGAGTGGGTTAAAAGATGCTATTTTAGTCGTCAATGGCGGCTCATCTAGTATTAAATGTAGCCTGTATGATGACGAATCCGATGTAGACCCAGTTGCCTCGTTGCAAATAAGTGGAATCGGCTCCGATACCACGAGCCTTATGGCCAAGAGTTCACATGGATCTTCTTATACGCATGATGTTTCGTCGCGAAGCTTCGACGAAGCGATTGATATATTGCTTCATGTGCTGAGCGAGTCAGCCGAGGCCTACGCGATCAAAGCAATCGGTTACCGGATTGTTCACGGTGGGCCGGATTTTTATAAGCCAGTCGAAGTAAGTTCGATTGACTCGCACCAATGGGAGCAACTAGAGAAGTTAGCGCCAGATCATGTTCCTACAGAACGACGTCTGGTAGAGCGCTTAAGGGATCAATTCGCTCAGGCCAGGCATATAGCTTGTTTTGATACGATGTTTACCTATGACCTGCCGGCTGAGGCGCGCTACTTGCCAATCGACAGGGATTTGTACGACAAAGGCATCCGTCGCTACGGGTTTCACGGCTTATCATACGAGTACTTGCAAAGAGCCTTCGAGAGTCAAGCGGGTAAGACTGCCGCACATGGGCGAGTTATATACGCACACCTGGGGAGTGGTTGCAGCCTTATGTCTACACATGATGGCAAGCCGGTAAACACGACGATGAGTTTTACGCCGGCATCGGGTGTAATGATGAGTGCGCGCCCGGGTAACCTTGACCCAAGTATACCGCTGTATTTAATTGAACACGAAGGAATGTCAACCGATGAGATTAGGCAGCTCTTGAATGCTAACTCTGGCCTTAAGGGCATAGCCGGCACTCCTGATATGAGGACATTGTTAGACCATGAAGCTATCGATACGGATGCCGCCCAGGCCGTACGCATGTTTATTGCAAGTATAAAGCATGCTATAGGGGGATTGGCGGCGGAGCTTGGCGGGGTTGACTCATTAGTGTTTTCCGGCGGGATTGGTGAACAATCGATTGTTTTACGTAGTCGCATTTGCGATGACCTAAGTTATATGGGAATTACGCTCGATCCGGTGCGTAACCAGTCCGGCGAGTTCCTGATTTCAGCGAACGACAGCCGGACTGGAGTACATGTAATACCAACTGATGAAAATCAGACAATTGTGCGACACGTAAAATCGTTTCTGTTATAAGGAGGAAGAAACAATGGAGTCAACCGAGCAGATACTATCTGCTAACGAATTAGCGAGTATAAACGCATATTGGCGAGCGGCAAATTACTTATCCGTAGGGCAAATTTACTTACAGGACAATCCTCTGTTAGAACGGCCTTTAGAACAATCTGATGTTAAGCAGTTACTGCTTGGCCACTGGGGGACGGCGCCTGGGCAAAATTTCATTTATGCCCATCTTAACCGTGCGATCAACCGGCATGATGTAAATATGCTCTACATCTCAGGACCTGGGCATGGTGGACCGTCAATCGTTAGTAACGTGTACCTGGAGGGTACTTTTAGCGAGTTTTACAAAGACGTGCCTCGAAATAAGGAAGGGCTGAAAAAACTCTTTAAAATGTCATCATTCCCAGGTGGATTATCGAGCCACGTGTCACCACAGGTGCCCGGTTCAATGCACGAGGGGGGCGAATTAGGGTACTCGCTGTCCCACGCTTTTGGAGCCGTCTTCGACCACCCGGATTTGATTGCCGCCTGTGTAGTAGGCGACGGTGAAGCTGAGACCGGTCCACTAGCTACCGCCTGGCATTCGAATAAATTTTTAAGTGCAAAAACAGATGGTGCGGTTCTGCCTATCTTGCACTTAAATGGGTATAAAATAAGTAATCCTACTATTTTGGCGCGCATCGAGCGCGAGGAACTCGAGCACCTATTCCATGGTTACGGATGGACTCCATATTTTGTTGAGGGTGATGACCCGAGTGATATGCACCAGCAAATGGCGCGTACTATGGACGAAGTAGTACGTGAAATCAAACGAATTCAATCGAATGCTCGTCATAATAACGATACGACACGTCCTCGCTGGCCTATGATAATATTCGCTTCACCTAAAGGCTGGACCGGGCCAAAAGAAGTTGATGGACATAAAGTTGAAGGCAACTTCCGGGCGCATCAAGTACCACTTGCGGTGGACGGCGCCCATCCTGATAACGTGAAGGTCCTAAACGATTGGCTTGCCAGCTATCACCCCGAGGAATTGTTTAATGACGACGGTTCACCAATCGAACAAATTCTCGAGCTTGTTCCAGCCGAGCATAAACGAATGGGTGCAAGCCCCTATGCCAATGGCGGAACTTTGCTTCGTGAGCTACATCTACCTGACTTTCGTAACTATGCAGTAAATATCGACTACCGAGGTATCGTAAATGAAGGTAACACCCACGCAGTCGGTCCATATTTACGGGACGTTATTGAATACAACCAGTCTGGTAATAACTTTCGAATTTTTGGACCTGATGAATTGGTATCGAATCGCTTGGAAGACGTTTTTAGCGTCACTAATCGCAAATGGGCGGCCCGCGTACGTGAGAATGACGAGTTTCTGGCTGAGGAAGGTGCGGTACTTGATTCAATGTTATCTGAGCACCAGTCGCAGGGTTGGATGGAAGGATACTTGTTGACAGGACGTCATGGTGTCATGCATAGCTACGAGGCGTTTATTCGCATTGTCGACTCTATGATCAATCAGCACGCTAAATGGATTAAAATGTCTTCTGAACTTCCCTGGAGATACCCAATTTCGTCGTTCAACTACCTTTTGACGTCGCATGTTTGGCGCCAAGATCATAACGGTTTTACACACCAGGACCCAGGTTTTATTGATCACCTGGTAAATAAAAAAGCTGTGGTCACACGCATTTACTTGCCGCCAGATGCAAACACCCTGCTTTCTGTAATGGACCACTGCTTGAAGAGCCGAAACTACATCAACCTCACGATCACCGGCAAGCACGACAGTCCACAGTGGCTTACGATGGATGAAGCGGTTGAGCACTGCACGGAAGGAGTTGGCGTATGGAAGTGGGCAAGTAATGATAACGGGGAAGAGCCGGACGTTGTTATGGCTTGTGCGGGAGACGTACCTACGCTAGAAATATTAGCAGCGGTATCGATTCTCCGGACGGCACTTCCAGGGCTTAAAATCCGAGTAGTGAATGTTGTGGACTTGATGCGTCTTCAACCAGCAACGGAGCACCCACACGGCTTAAATGACGAAGAATATGATGATCTGTTTACGCGCGATAAAGAAATCATTTTCGCATTTCACGGTTACCCATGGCTAGTTCATCGACTCACGTATCGTCGGACAAATCCTCACCTGCACGTACGTGGCTATAAAGAAGAGGGTACTATAACGACGGCGTTTGACATGACTGTGCTTAATGAAATGGACAGGTTCCATCTTGTAATGGATGTGATTGAGAGATGTGAGCTGGATAGTGAAGCTGCACAAGCACTGAAGAACGAGATGGAAATCAAATTGGTTGAGCATCGAAACTATATAAACGTGCATGGTGTTGATATGCCTGAAATCGTCAATTGGCGCTGGCCAGAACAGAAGTAGGCACATCAGCCTGACACAAAAATAGCGCTCCTTCATTGGAGCGCTATTTATTGGTAAGTTACGAGCTTATTCTGACGCACGCCATATAAGGGCAATCTGCGGTGCGTGGTGTACATGTGAACGGTTCGACAGAATCGAGCGTGTGATTAGTTTGAGCTGGCGTTGGAGCTATGTGCGGCACCTACGGCTTGGCTTATATTCTTGTACCCGTCCTTTTTTAGTAACCTCACAAGATCGTGATTCATAGTACCGATGAGCTGAGGCCCTTCATATATGAGGCCCGTCACTAGCTCAATGATACTCGCGCCATGACAGATTTTTTCGTAGGCATCTTTTGCCGAGAAAACACCCCCAACACCAATAATTGTAAAGCGATCATGGAAGTGGGTATATGTTTGATGTATCAGGTATGTGGAGTGGTGCTTAGTGGGAAGGCCGCTTAGATTTCCTTTTATGGATGGAGGTAAGTTGTCGTTGAGTCGTAGGCGGCGCTTGGTAAGATTACCAATAGTCACCCCCGCCACACGGTGACGATCGGCAACTTTGAGTAGGCGATAAAATTTATCCCAGGTCAAATCAATGGGCATTTTGATGAAAAATGGCTTTTGTAGTTTTAGTTGGTCTACCGCCTGGAGTAAATGATCTAACGAGGTAGGTTTAGTAAAAGGCTCACCGCCATACGTGTTCGGACAGGAAATATTCAACGTGTAAAAGGAACCAACGTCCGTCATTTTTAATAATTTCAAGGTGTTAATGTAATCATTTATTGCATCATGCTCAGATACCGCTTCGGGTGAGTTGGTTTTAGCCACTGAAATATTCAGCGGGAAACCTGATGGAGCACTAGATGAATGAGACATGAGGTACTTGAGTATACGAGGCGCACCATTATTGGCGAGTCCGGCATGCACGACCAATGATTTTGAATGTGGCAATCTGTAGAACCATGGTCGCTGGTTCCCGGCACAGTGGCGATATGTAATAGAGCCTCCCTCCATGTAGCCAAAGCCAACGGCGTGCATAAGTGGTACTAGTTCGATATTTTTATCAAGCCCAGCCAAGCTTAAGCAATATAAATAGGCTTTTTAAGCCTATTTTTGTTACTATTGTTATAGTGAAAAATCTGATGAACAAAAAAATCGCAAATGAATCGAAGCGTAATATTATACTTCTTTATATTTTATTTTTCATTGGAATTATCGTGTTTGCCTACGCTCTTTTAAAAATAGCGGGATATGCTCTTTCAACAGGTTGGACATGGTAGAATCCTT
>CAZVUR010000004.1:0-31408 GCA_964629385.1 uncultured Candidatus Saccharibacteria bacterium
AGTTCTTCTTTGCGAGCCTTAGCATTTTCAAGTGCACTTTCTTCAACATCAGTTGCTACCACAGACAAACCAAGCTCACTTGCTAACCAAAGCCCATCCTGTCCTTGCCCTGTGCCAAGTTCTAATACTTTTGATTTATCAGGCAAATACTGCTTCACTTCTTGTACAAAAATAGATGGAATCCGAGCCCAATCCTCTTTTGAGTATCGATTGCTCAGATCTTTCCAAAATTCATCAGTCATTGCAGTTCTTTCGCTGCTTCAAGAATGGTTTTGTCACGTAAACTCATAAAGCGAACTTCAATATCGTCATGGTCTACTGTTTGTGATACCAGAGTGATTGCTTCATCAATATTTTTTGCCCAAAATACTTCAAAGCCATCCGCTAATTCTTTTTCGGTGAAACTCGGCTCCCCTATTTCTCCAACAACGTGCGCGGAGAATGCATCAGAAATTTGATGAAGTGCTTTTTCAGAAGTTACCCGCCATTCTTCAACTCGCCCAATCTCGCCGTCTACTTCCGCTTCAGCGCCTACTTCCTCTAAAAGTTCACGTGCGAGCGCTAGCGACATATCCTCACCTAGCTCAACACCCCCACCTGGCAGTTTGTAATAGCCTCGCGTGCCGGCAAAAAGTAAGGCAATCCTTCCAAGGCTATCCATTAGTACAGCGCGGGCTGCGTAGCGATCTCGATACTCTACGTCCTCTTGTTCAACATATTCTGGCTCGATATCTTGCTGCCTAATCGTCAATAAATCTTTCATTACACTTCTCCCCAGTTTTTGCCCACACTTACATCAACTTTCAGTTTAATCGGCAGCTCCGGTGCGATGGATTCCATAGTCTCTTTCAGAATTTTACTAATTTCATTGGCATTTTTTTCAGGACATTCAATCAGGATTGAGTCGTGAATTTGCAAAATTTGCACGCCTAAATCACCCATTTTTTCATCGACTGCAATCATGGCAAGTTTCATTAAGTCAGCCTCAGTGCCTTGGATTGGCATGTTGGCAGCGGCGCGCTTACCTGCTTCACGCACCATGAAGTTGCTGCTATTTACATCTGGTGTTGGACGGCGGCGGCCATGGAATGTTTCTACATACCCTTCTGTCTTGGCTTTTTCAAGCGTGTCGTCAATAAACTTACGAATCGGCGCACGAAGCTGGAAATACATTTCAATGAACTTTTTAGCCTCAGCGAATGTCATGCCAGTATTTTGTGCTAAAGCATGCGGGCCCATGCCGTACAGCACACCAAAGTTAATTACTTTGGCATCGCGGCGCTGGTTTTTGGTAACTTCATCCATCGGAATGCCATACACATCGCTGGCGGTTTTAGTGTGAATGTCTACATCACCGTTAAAATCGTTAATAAGCTCTTTATCGTCAGCCAATACGGCCGCCAAACGAAGCTCGAACTGTGAATAGTCGGCACTAACGAATACTTTACCTTCATCAGGCACAAAGGCATCACGCACCTTACGGCCAGCTTCGGTACGAATAGGAATGTTTTGTAAGTTCGGGCTAGTGCTACTAAGCCGGCCAGTTGCCGCTACATCTTGGTTAAAAGTTGTGTGCAGCCGTGAATTCTCATCTACTTGTTCAGGTAGGGTATCTACGTAGGTGTTCTTTAATTTAGATAACTCGCGAGTTTGTTCAATCAGTTCAATAATCGGGTGTTGGCCGCGGAGTTTATCAAGTTCTTTTTGGCCAGTTGAATACCCAGTTTTGCCCTTTTTAATACCGGCAGTTGGTAACTGAAGCTTGGTGAATAATATTTCAGATAACTGTGCCGGGCTACCAATATTAAACTCTTCCCCAGCTAGCTTGTACATTTGTTGTTCAAGCTCGGCGTGCTTGTCGCCAAGCTCTTTACTCATCTTTTTTAGTACAGACGTATCGAGCTTTATGCCATGGTGTTCCATTTTGAACAAATGGTAGATGAGCGGAAAATCAAACCGCTCGGCAATGTCTTTTACTTTTGGTTTTTCTTCGAATGCTTGCACTTGCCAGCCGTACACTTGGCGCATAGCAGCTGCTTCTTCGATTGGCGTAGTTAGTTCGCCGCCGATTAAGCCGCCCAGGCTACGATCACGACGCAAAGGATCAAGTAAAAAGGCAGCTTGGCGAATATCGTGCAAACTACTAAAGCGTACTTCAATCCCCTGCTTTATGAGCGCGTGGTACAAATCCTTTACATCGTAGCTAATGACGGTACCGAACTCTACGGCGCGCCAAAAACTGTTGTCAACTTCTGTTAATTTAGTATGCGAGATTGTTGTTGGCGTAAACGAGGCCCATAGTTCATCGTCTGCCAAATGCAGTACGAACGGCCCATCAATCGTCACTTGCTCAGGCCAGTCGACTTCTTGTAGGTTCACCTCGTCTGACTCATGGAAGTATAGGCTCGTATCAGCAACCTCCTGCATATGTTGCGGCAAGCGGCGAATTAAGGAATGGAATTCTAGTTCTTTTAGCTTGGCCGCTACAGCTGGTAGGTTCGTATTATGTACGTCTGCTTCTTTCCAATCAAGTTCAACTGGGGCGTCACACCAAATTTGCGCCAGCTCACGGCTCATGAACGCATTGTCTTTATCGGTTTCCAGCTTTGTTTTTTGAGCACCTTTTAACTCATCAATATGTTCGTAAATACCATCGAGAGTTTTGTACTCCGCCAGCAAGCTTTGGGCAGCTTTTGGTCCAATTCCCCGAACCCCAGGAATATTGTCGCTCGAATCACCAACCAGCGCCTTGTAGTCAACAAATTGGGCTAGCTTTACGCCGTATTTTTCTTCGAATTCGGCTTCGGTAAAGCGCATCATGTCGCTGCCCTTTTTGTTGATATACACCTTGGCATGCGTGCTGAGCAGCTGCATCATGTCGTAATCGCCGCTCACAATACAGGTTTCAATGTCTTTACCAGTTGCGTGCGCCGAAATCGTACCAATGATATCGTCGGCTTCGTAGTTGTCTAGTTCGATTACCGGCCAACCGAAGCTTTCCAGTAAATCGTGAAGCAAAGGAATCTGGGCAAAAAAATCATCTGGCGGCCTAGTACGCCCGGCTTTATACTCTGGGAATATCTCTTTTCGTTTAGCCGTAGCGGTTTTTGACTTATCCCACGCCACCGCTACGTAATCTGGCTCGAGCTTTTTGATTACCTCAATCGCAATGCTAGCAAACCCATACACACCACCGGTTGGGGTGCCGTCAGGCAAACTGAGCCCTGGCATAGCAAAATACCCGCGGTAGAACACACTCATTCCATCGATTAGCACAAGGCGTTTTGTCATGATATAAGTATAACCCCTGGATCAATTATGAGCTAACCCGTATGCATTTTAGAATCTACTAGAATCCATGTTTTCGCCGAATTGCAGAAAATTTTTTCAAGTAATCTTTATAGCTCATGCCCAATGCCCGTGCCGCCATTGTCTGGTTGGGTTGCCCAATCATGGCAGAAATTATCTCTCGCTCTTCATCATCTAAGTCTTCATGGGTAGCAAGAATTAATCTAAAAGCCTCCTGTGATAGCCTTCGCTTATACGGTTCACCCAGATTATTGACACGTTCTTTCTTTTTGGGAATGTACCGTTCAATCACCTCCACTACTTCATCTGCTGGCATATCTAGAACCAGTGCCGCGCCTTCAATACCCCCTTCTTCATGGAGTGCTAAAAATACAGCCATTTCTTCATCACTCAGCACGTTGAGGTGGGTATTGATAATACGCTCATACATATCTTTTTTGCCAGAAGTGCCACGTTCCATGTTTCGATTGTGTCATACGTACCCCTATTCGCAAGCATAGCCATAATGATTTGTTATACTTAACGTAATGAAACATCACGAAAACGTAAAAATTGTGGCCTTTGTAGGCTTGGCTGGTAGTGGCAAAAGTTCAGCCGTGGAATACTTAACCGAAAAGGGTATCCCAAAAATTTATTTTGGCGGCGTAATTTATAAAGCCATGCAAGAAGCTGGGATTGAAATTACATGGGATAGCCAAAAGAAATTCCGCGAAGAAATTCGTGAACGTGAAGGTAAAGATTTTGTAGTAAAACGCGTTATTAAAGAAGCACACGACTTACTCGCAGCTGGCCAGCACCGCATAGTCCTTGATGGCCTTTACAGCTGGAGTGAGTATAAGATTTTAAAGCATGAATTCCCAGGTGCCATGACTGTAATTGCTATTGTTACCCCTAAACATGAACGCAAAACTCGCATGGCCAAGCGCCCAGAGCGCCCAATGACAAGCGAAGAAGTTGACGAACGTGATTGGGCGGAAATCGAGAACCTCGAAAAAGGCGGACCAATTGCAATTGCCGATTATTTTGTACATAACGACAAAAGCTTAGATTGGCTACACGAACAGCTCGATGTCGTACTTCGCCATACGTGCTTCATAGACTAGTAAATACGCTTATGTTAAAATCAACTTAACTTTATTAATTAGTTAAGGAATGTAGCATGGACCCAAACCAGCAACCACAAGAAGAACCTAATAACCTAACCGAACCAGAGAGACAATTCGGCGCACCAACAGAGCTGCCTACTAGTCCTGAAGTAACCCAGGTATCTTCCACGCCAGAACCATCAACACCGACTGAATCGGCTCAAAGCTCTGTGACTCCTGAGCCTCAGCCATTCGGACAGCCAGCGCCCGAAACTGTTTCTGCCACCCCGGAAGTTACGCCAGTTGCTACCCAGCAACCAGTAGCGTCCCAAGATAACCCAGGCAAGACCCTCGGTATTGTGAGTATTGTCATGAGTATAATTGGTCTATCAATTGTTGGGATTATTTTAGCCGTTATCTCTCGTAAAAAGTCTAAGGAAGCAAACGCATCAACTACGCTTGGAACAATTGGGTTGGTACTTGGCATAGTCTTTACCGTTCTCGCCGTTCTTTGGTTTGTGTTGTTTGCGGGCCTCCTCGTCGCTAACGGTATGACAACGAGCCCTTAATGGCTTAATGCCATTAAGCCGTAAAGCCACACTAATTACAGTGTGGCTTTTAGTTATGCGGGCATATGTTATTTCAAATATTCGTGGAGTTTCTTGGCATCTTTATGCTTACGAAGTTTGGCAAGTGCTTTTGCTTCGATTTGGCGAATACGTTCACGGGTAACCGCAAATTCTTGGCCAACTTCTTCTAACGTATGACTCTTGCCGTTGTCTAAGCCAAAACGCATGCGCACGATTTTTTGCTCGCGGTCACTTAACGTAGACAAGACTGACTGTACTTGTTCTTTTAGTAGCTGGGTTGTGGCAGACTCTTCAGGTGTGGCCGATTCTTCGTCTTCAATGAAGTCTTGTAGTACGCTGTCATCGTCACCATCGCCATCGCGACCAACGCCCGCATCAAGCGACTGAATATCTTGTTTGATCTTAATGACGTACTCCACCTTGTCTGGTTCCATTTCAAGCTCTTTGGCAAGCTCTTCAATGGTTGGCTCCCGGTTAAGGTCTTGGGTCATGCGGCGTTGGGTACGAAGCAACTTATTGATTGTTTCTACCATGTGCACTGGAATACGAATCACACGTGCTTGGTCGGCAATTGCGCGTGTAATTGCCTGGCGAATCCACCACGTTGCATAAGTACTAAATTTAAACCCCTTGTCAGGATCAAACTTTTCTACTGCTCGTAGAAGCCCCGTGTTGCCTTCTTGAATGAGGTCAAGAAAATCAAGTCCGCGGCCGCTATAACGCTTAGCGATTGATACCACCAAACGCATGTTAGCTTCGGCCATTTTATCTTTTGGTTTGCTCAACTTAGCCGCCTTGCCTTCAAGCTTAGTGCGCTCGGCCGTACTTATATCTTCATCGTCTAACTTGGCAAGAACTTCAGCCAGTTCGTCGCGGTTTGCAACTACCTTTTGCGCCAATTCCAGCTCCTCTTCGGCGTTTAGTAGTGGAATTTTACCAATTTCACGCAGGTATAAACGAACCGAGTCATCCGATACGTCGTCAAAATATTGATTTGAATTAAGCGTATCTTCGTCGTCTTCGATTTCGTCTTCCAGTTCGGCAATATCCGGTTCATCAACGCCTTCAAGTGTGCTCACCTCATCCTCAACTGGGTTAAGTATTAAATCGTCATCTGAATTGCCCATTAAGCAGTCTCCTTGATTAATGTAAGTAGTTGCGCGCGAAGTTTAGCAGCGGCATCATCATCACCCGCATCTTCAGCATCGCGTAATTCTTTGATAAGTTGGTCTTTGGTTTTTTTCTTGTGTTCGACTTCTACTTGGCGGAGTAGTTTGGCTACTTCGAGTGAGCTATCTTGCTCGCCCCAGCCATCATACCTAGACTCGGCCTTCAACTGAACTATTTTAACATAGGTTTCAAGGGGCTTCAACGCACTCGGCATGTCATCTCCCAGCTCGTCGGTATGGTTTTGCAGCCATGCCGCTAACTTCTGGCGGTGCTCGTCAATAAACATATTCGTATCAAAGCCACCTAGGTGATGACGACTGGCCGGATACGCTACCAGCACCGCAAGCAAATTATCTTGGTAGGGCACGTCGTGGTGCGACGACTGTGTAGCGGAGGTAGACTGTTTAATAGGTTTTAGCGCTTTGTCTTCTAGCGCCGTATTAGACTGTAATTTTTGGCGAACGGCATCCAAGGACGTTTGGGTAATTGCGGCGATTTGGTTAAGGTAATGCTCCTGCTCAACCGAATCATTCAGCGTACGCACTACTGCCAGACTTTCAGATGTAAATCGGCGTTTGCCTGCCGCACTCGTCATGTCTTCTCGCTTAGAATACTGTTGAATAACCCAGTCTACCGCTGGCTCAGGTGCTTCAGTTACTTTTTTCCATACCGATGCATCTTGTTGAATGAGCTCGTCGGGGTCTTTTGCGCCTTCTGGCAAACTAATAATCGACAGCTCTACCCCAACTTGCCCAGCTATGGGAATCGCCCGTTCGGTGGCGGCAACGCCAGCCTTGTCGGCATCAAAACTTAGGCGCACATCGTGGCTAAGCCTGGCTAAACTCTTTAAATGCCATTCAGTTAGGGCGGTACCAGCACTGGCCACCACATTTTTTACACCAGCTTGGTGGCTGCTTACTACATCTAAGTTACCTTCTACAATTACCGAAAAGTCTTGCTTACGGATTGCTTCTTTGGCCTGTGAAAGCCCAAATACTTGCCGCGACTTATCGTAAATCAATGTTTGGGGAGTATTTAGATACTTTGGCGCTTTTGGATCATCTTTGATGATTCGCCCGGTAAACCCAATCACCTGACCACTCGGGTCCATCAACGCCACAGTCATGCGCCCTCTGAAAATGTCCCCACCAAACCGATTGGTCAAGCCAGCATCGGCGAGTTCTTTTTTGCTAAACCCTTTCTTGGTTAAAAAGCGTACCACTGCCTCCCCGTCATCTGGCGCATAGCCTATCTTAAATTCCTGCACAATTTCTTTACTCAAGCCACGCTTTTTAAATACATATTCCAAAGCGTGCTGGTTCTGTAATAGACTTTGCTGGTAGTAGCGTGCTGCTAGTTCGTTTGCTTCAATAAGCCGTTTTTTCTTCTTGGCGATTTCGCCTGACTGTTTCGAATCATACAGCGATAAATCAACGCCAGCTTTACGGGCGAGTTGTTCAAGGGCAGCACGAAAATCCAGACCTTCTACTTCCATCACGAAGCTAAATACATCACCGCCCTTGCCCGAACTGAAGTCGTGCCAAATATGTTTGTCAGGGCTAACTGTGAAGCTTGGCGTTTTTTCACTTGTGAAAGGGCTCAAGCCTTTGAAGTTACGCCCGGCACGTTTAAGCTGGACGTATTCACCAATGACATCCTCAATATTGAGCCGCGCTCGAACTTCTTCCTTCGCGTCCTGCATACCATCAGTATACCTCTACTGTAATACTAAGCGAAGCATGAGAGTAAATAGCCAAACGCTCCGCGTCTTCCCCTCTGTTCCCTTTTATGCTTAAATCAAATAAGCATGGAACCGAATTACCAATATCCGCAATCTCAACAGCAACCTCAACCAACACCAGGTCCCGGGCTCGACTATTTGAATTCAATTGCTGCTGCGCCGCCAGCCAAAGCGATAAATCCTTTCATATTATGGGGCTTGATTGCCGCGGTGCTGATTACCGTTGTAATCGTAGTAGTTAGCATAGCTTCAAGCGGCAATACCCCTACCAAACAACTTACGTTAGTCGGTGCCTCAACAGCTCGCTTGCAAGAACTCACTGAAGGGGCGAATAACAATATTCAAAGTAGTGAGTTGCGCAGTATTAATAGTAGCTTGACCCTTGCGCTTACAAATGTAAATCGTGAGCTTGCCGATCCGCTGAAAGCGCAAAATATACGTATAAATAACGCTAAAAAAGATGCAACTGTAGGGGCTGTTGGCAAAGAATACGAACAAGTAGCCCAACGACTTGAAGACGCCCGGCTAAACGGAATCTATGACCGCACTTATGTACGTGAGCTCAGCTATTTATTAAAAACGCTTCATGCAAATATGGAACAACTCTACAAGTCTACTCCTAGCGAGAGCCTTAAAACTATACTCGAAACAAACGATAACAACATTACACCACTTCTCGAAAATCTTACTGCTTTCCAGGCAGATTAAGTATTCTTAGCTACTAAATCGTAGCTTAAGCGTGCCAAATCTTTGATTTCATCATTACTCAACTGACCGCTGCAAATAATCGTGTTCCAGTGCTTCTTGTTTAAGTGGTATCCTGGCTGCACGCTCTCGTACTTTTCACGCAGATTCTCGGCTAGCAGCGGATCGCATTTTAGGCTCACCCTGAGCGGATTGCTGTCATCGGCAATTATCGCAAAGAGTTTGCCGTCGCCTGTTTCTTTGTGACCAACTTTATAAACACTAATCCCTTCGCCAAACGGAAAATCCAACCATGTGTTCGGGAATTCAAGCAGATAGTCTTCCAGTTCTTTATGAGTCATGCTTCCTCGCTACTGCATCAATTACCTCAATCAATTCAGGTAAGCTATCAATCACATAATCGGCACCAGCCTCTGTCAGAACGTCACGAGTACTAAACCCGTGAGTCACGCCAACGCTCGCCAAAGCGCCTGCGTTTTTTGCCACCGAAATATCGTGTGGCATATCGCCTACCATCACGAGCTCAGTTGTATCAATTCCCATTTGAGCTGCGGCAAGTTCCAACCCTTCCGGATGCGGTTTATGATTAGTCACAAGTTCCGCGTGAACTATGCTGGCGAACATATTGGCAATTCCATACTGTTGTAGCAATGTTTCGATTCGTTTGTCGCCCGAGGTCAACACACCTAACGTCAGGCCGCGACCATCAAGCTCCTTTAGTGTATGCTCTAGCCCTTCAAATGCCGCCACAACCGATGCTCGTTTCATGACAAATTTTGCATTGGTTTCTATCATCGCGGCAATATCAGCACCCGGAAAAAGTGTTGCCAGTATCTCTGGAATCGGCCGGCCCATTTCGCGAGCTACATCGTTACGGGTTGGCTGGTCATAGCCATATAACTCAGCGATGTGGCAGTAGGCGTCGTAAATCAACGATGCCGTGTCGAACATCGTGCCGTCAACATCAAACACTACCCCCCGCAGACTAGCCATGAATTTTTCCTATATAGTATTGAAGTTCTTGAATACTACCGCGAATGTCTTCCATGGCACGGTGTGACTCCGGTTTAGCAAAGCGCTTATTATACTTGCCATCGAACACAACTTTCCAGGCGCTTACATCAAGCATACGGTAATGTAATCGCTTATCTAGCTTTGGCCATTCGTTTTCTATAAACTTACGGTCTTGATGAATAGAATTACCAGCCAGTAGCACTCGCTCATTCTCATCAAAATACTCACTAATAAACGCATGTAGTTCATTTTCTACCACGTTCACATTTTTACCTTCACTATTTTGCGTCATCAAAGCATCACGTACATGCGAGTACTTCTCCCAAAACTCACCAACCATACGAGTTTTCATTAATTCTGGTCCAACCTTTATTACCGCTTCATAGGCAGCAATTTCAGTAAAATCCCAATCAGTCGCAATTGCGGCAACTTCTAAAATACGGTCTTCTTTGGGGTCGAGTCCAGTCATCTCGAGGTCAATCCACAATAATTTGGCTTTTTTCATCACTGTCATTATATCATCAAATAGTCTTGACTTTGACAATTCATAGGTTTATTATGTAAAAATTCCGGAATTACCGGATATCTCGACAGGAAGGTCATGAAAATGGCTTCTACCGGCTACAAAGTCAACCGACGCACCGTTCGACGGTGTGTGCGCGACAACAGCATCACTGGCGTGAACATGCGAGCATGCGCGATCAACATCGTCACCGTGCTCGGACTTCACCCTGTGTGCAGCCGCTCCGTCCTCGAGCAGCTCACCCGGCTCGCCAAGGAGGACGAGATCATCCTGAACGACGCGGTACTCCGCCTCGCCACGGAGGAAGAGCGGATGCAGCTCGCCAAGAACAAGCAGAACCTGGCCATTCGTGCCAAGCGCACCAAGATGCGTACGGCGGCTAAGCGCTACGGCGGTCACCGCAGCCTCGGTCTTCGTACCACCCGGCCGATGCCTGCCAACGCCTGACCAGTCGAGATGGGCACCGCGGGGATCTTTTCTTCCCCGCGGTGCCCAAACGACACACCTCCAATCACGGAGGTTTTTTATTTAAAACTTAGAATGAAGCATCTTACATTACTACAAACCAACCTCTACAGACAAATTACAGAGTACTACTCATCGATAATAGATTCGTTGGTTCAATCATAAGCAAAATGTACTTGCGCTTTGAGAGTACATGAGTTATTTTGAAGGCAAGCAGTGCGTCTGCTAACGAGTAACACACCTACACATCACGGGAGGGTCTGTGCCTGGTAAGCGCAAGACTCGGACCTATCGGGAGCCCACACAGAGGGAGGTCACCAAGATTCTGTTCGGCAAGATCACGCTCAACGAGCTTTTCGACGAACAGGAGATCGAAGACCTGATGGCCGCCGCACGTCGGCGAATCATCGGTGAGTTCTACTACGCCACAGAGAAGAACCCGCGCTACAGGCCGGGTTCGGGGGGTCGGCCGCTTCGGCGTACCGACAACTACATCTGGGGCGTGGGATGTAAGCCGGGAGAGCTGGCTAAGTATGTCGTGATCCACATGCGACGTCCTTTCATCAAGCCGAGCCAGCTTCCCAGCGAGATGGGCGAGCTTCATCCAGGCTTGGTCGAGAAGCTCATTCGGCGAGTTCAGCAAGAAATCGTGCTCGAAGTCATCCTGACCATCCGCAATCGCGAGGTCTGGTACGACGAAGGTGTCGGTATCTGGCAAGCCTGTCAGAGCAGTATCGACGACTTCCTGGAGTACAAGCAAGCCGCTCGCAGGCTCGGCGATGTCAAGGTCGACGATCGATCGTACCACGGACGTGTACGCGCACAGAGCAAGGCGCGAGGCGTTCCAGAAGGTGTGTCAGTCAGCTTCGCAAGCTGACATGTGAATGCGTAGTAAAGATGGAAAAAGCCCGAGACAAGGGATGACCTGCTTGAAACGCATCACACACCCCTCCCCGTTCAGGACGAGGGGTTAGTTTTTTGCCTTGAAATCCAAACACACCGAATTTATACAGTAATGCTGCCCGTTCGGTGAGGTGTCATCGGCAAATAAATGCCCTAAATGGCTGCCGCAGTTGGCGCATAGTACTTCAGTGCGCTGCATACCGAGTGAATTATCGTCTTCAAGAGTTACGGCACCTTTAGTAGCGGCTTCACTGAACGCCGGCCACCCAATTAATCCAGGCATGGTTGACTCGTATTTGGTTTCACTGCCAAACAATGCTTGCCCACACGCAGCGCAGTGGTACATACCGTCTTCATAAAAATCTACATATTTACCGGACCCAGGTGCCTCGGTCCCCTTTTCACGCAAAACACGGTATTGCTCGGGTGTTAGTTTTTTCTTGTAGTCGGCTTCGTGCGTCATGAACTACTCCTCTCGGGCGGTTTTTAATGCTCCCATATACCATTGTAAGTTTTCAAGCACATTTGCGAGCGTGCTCTCTAGTTTTTTTACTGTGTCAGTCGTAGCATTGCCAGCTTCGTCGATATCATTCGTAAAGCCTATGTAGCCAAGAACATGAACAGAAACTGGCATTGGGATAGCACCGATATTCGCGTTTAACGCCTGTTTTACCTGAGCGATGGCGCGTGCGGCGCCAGTACCACCATGGCCAACTGTGGCAAATGGCTTCCTGGTTACTTGGTGATCAATTAAATCAATCGCGTTCTTTAGCCCACCCGGCATGCCGTGATTATATTCGGGGGTAATGAATACAAATCCATCGGCGCTCGCCAAGGTATCGAGCCATTGTTTTACCACACCTTCGGGTTTTCGGTCTGGGTTCATCATTGGTGATATCGGTTCTTCAAATTGAGGCAGCTGTAATTCTTTTAAATCAACCGTTTCAATATCTATATCTTTTAGTGTCTCTCGGGCAGCTTTTTCTACCCATTTGGCGACACGTGACGTGGCTTTGGCATTACGAATACTACCGTCGATAATAACGAGTTTCATGTGTTTTCCCCTGTTTATGCAGTATTAATAGTTACTCTATTTAGTATAGCAAATTACTATACTTTGTAAAGTATTAGCCAACAAGTCGTTCAATCGCTACACAAAAAGCCGCTTCTTTTAATGTAGATGAGTCGGTCGCGGCTCTATTCATACATGTGGCTATTGCCTCGGTTATAATTCGTTCTAACTCATTATTTACTCGTTGTTCCGTCCAACGCTCGCCGTTTTTATTCTGCTTCCACTCAAGATAACTCACTACCACACCGCCAGCATTCGCAATAACATCAGGAATTACAGTTACGCCCCTGCTTTCAAGTGCATCGAATGCCACAGTGTTCATCGGACCATTTGCGAGTTCTACTACGGTGGTTGCTTTAATATCAGCTTGATTTTGCCCATTAACGGCATCTTCTAGTGCGGCAAGCACTAGTACGTCTGCGTCACTCGAAAAAATAGCATTAGCTGGCAAAATCTCGGTAGCCTCTGACGCGAGTTCATTCCCAATCTCGCGCGAGAACGTAAAGTCATGTATGTGTAACCCGCCGCTGTTTATGTAGGTAGCCCTGGAATTCGATACGGCTACAACTTTTACACCAAGCAGCTGCTCCGCTAATTGTGCAAAATAAAACCCAACGTTGCCAATTCCTTGAATGGCAACATTGAGTCCATTAGTGGTGATACTATTCGCTTTACAATACTCCCGCAGCGCAATTACTCCACCGCGGCCAGTCGCCGCCGTCCGACCTTCTGAACCACCATTAGCCAGCGACTTGCCGGTAAACGATGCTTTCGTAGACTCGCCAGTTTGCTGCTGGTATTCATCAACCATCCAGTCCATAATCTGGGCATCGGTGTTTACATCTGGCGCTGGTACATCAATATCTGGGCCAATGTGGGGTAAAAACTCCCGTACGAACCCCCTAGCCACATGCTCAAGCTCGGCACTATCAACGTTCTTCGCATCAATCACTACACCACCCTTGCCGCCACCCATCGGAATGTCTACCGCAGCTGATTTAATACTCATGAGCGTTGCCAGTGCACGCACTTCATCTTCGTTTACACCAGGGTGAAACCGAATACCACCCTTGTAAGGCCCCCTTTTATTACTATGCTGGAACCGAAACGCGTCATATCTTCCACTAGGCGTGGTAATAGTGGCTCGGTGCATACCATCAAGCACTCGTAGTGCGTTTGCCTTATCATCAGTAAGACGTAGTCTGCCCGCAGCACGAGAAATCATATCATTGGCATGGTCTAGCATATTCCCCCAGGTTCGTTAGTCTATGTTCGATAGTACTCCGCGCCTATACAAAAGTAAAACTCACCTGGCTGGCGAGCTTTATCTTATTCTTTCTTTTTATCAATACGATCGAGTTTGAGTAAGTGAATAATCAAATATATAACGAAAGCGGTTGCAATAAGTGTAATAAACGAACTTACAAACGCACCCCAATAGAACTCTGCTTCTCGCCCCCAGGCTTTAAATGTCCACGTAGCGCTCATTAACGCATCTTGCGATCCAACAATAAATTGCACGATTGGGTTAATAAAGCCCTCTACCAGTTTACGCACCGTGTCACCCGCGGCGGCACCAATTGCCAAGCCAACTGCTAGTCCAATCACGCCTTGAGTGCGTATAAAGTCTAAAAACCCGGTGAATTGTGCTTTGCCACTCGTGCCTACCCGTGTAACTCCAGCCTTAGCTTTTGTACGTGCGTTGCTTGATTTTGTCTGCGTTTGCGCCATCTTGCTCCCTTAAAATTAGGATTATCTCTAATTAATTTTATCATTGTTAAGTCCACCCTAAGAAGTTGCGCCCGAGGGGCGACCGTAGGCGGGATCTCCGCTTTCTTGGTCGCCCCTCGGTGGGGTTCTCACGCGGCGACGTAGATTACACGTCCACGCGAGAAGCGAAACCGCTTGCAGTTTCGCATTGCGTTGTGTGCGCCATCGAGCTGGCGTACCAGCCCCACCTTGATGAGCTGCCGCAGCGCACGGTAAAGCTTTTCGCACTCTGCGTTCGCGAAGCCGAACTGCTCACACAGCGTCCGCTCACCTGTTGCATCTTCTTCAACAGGTCCTTCGAGTTGAAGCACTTCCAGGACTTCTTGTTCGAAATCGGTCAGCTCAACTACTTGATGAATCGAGCGAGGTGACGCTTGAGCTTGCTCCAGTGTAGCCACACACTTCCCTCCCTTGGGTTGATGACACCGAAAACCGTAGCCTTCGGAATGGACAATCGTTTCAAACGAAAACCGCCGGGGTGGTCCCCCGGCGGCTGTTGAATCGAAACGACGAAACTATGCTGCCGGGGCACTACCAATAATCACGAGAATGAATTGCTTCCGGATTGTCTGGTAAATACTTGACATAATAGTTCCTGCTTTCCAGCCTACACCTCTGTAGCTTCAAAGTCAAACTACATTTTTTCAGGTGCAGTAATGCCAAGAATCATCAATCCGGCCCGTAAGGTATCTGCATACATTGCTACCAAGCTTGCACGGTGCAATTCATGCTCATTACCAACTACCTGATTCCTTTCATAGTAGCGGTTGAACTCTTGGGCCAGTTCGAACAAATAGTTACAAATATGGTGCGGTTCAAGCTGCCGAATCGCAATATCCATAATTTCATGATACTCACTTAATTTACGCACCAATGCTCTATCTTCTGCCCTCACTTCGGTTGGCCTGGCATACAGGGTTTCACCCTTAACAGATGAATTATCGGCGATTTTAGCTAAAATGTTGCGTGCGCGAGCATGCGCGTATTGTAAATAGGGGCCAGAATTACCAGTAAGACTTACCGTTTCTTCCATATCAAAGGCAATATCACCGCCAAGTTTATATTTTGCGAACACATATTTTATTGCCCCAAGCGCCACGTCTTCTACCAACGATTCATCATCTACCAGCGTGCGCACTTTTTCACGTACAATATCGATTACCTCAACTGCCCGGCTAACATTGCCGAGCCGTGAACTCATTTTTTTACCATCACCAAAACGTACGGTACCGTTGGTAAGGTGCGTCATGCTGCCAGCTAACTCTGGGCGAAACATTTCGGCGGCGGCAAATACCACGCGCATGTACTCTTTTTGATCATTACCAGTAATTAGGTAACGATGATCAAAGTTGTAATCGGCTTTCTCTTGCCAAATTACCCCAATATCTTTGGTCTCGTACGTAGGTAGGCCTTGGCTCGTAATGAACACACGGGTATGCAAATGTTTTGATTCGTCGCCTTCAAATACAACAGCACCGTCCGACTCCTTAAGGTTGCCCTTTTCAAGCTCGGCTTTCACTACTTCCATGCCAACTGGAGCGGTGGCGCTTTCGGGGTATTGGCGCATATGATCAACTTTTATGGCGTCATAAAATGCGTCAAAGTAATCGTAGCTCCATTGCCTGGTTGCCCAATACATTTGCGCCAGTGGCGAGGTCTCATCTTTATGATCATGAAACCCATAGATTGTCTTGTTTAACTCGTCAATCTCGTGCTTTGCTACTTCGTCGTCCTCATATGCTTTCGCGCCAATCACATAACACTGGCTAATCCAGCGGGCACGCTCAAATGCATCTTTGCTAACTTTAGCTAGTTCACTCGGGTTCTCACCACCAAGCTCTTGCACCATTCCCCATAAACATTTTGCAACGTGTAATCCCACATCACCACCAAAACTTGTACGCTGCACCTTAGCACCGCCGATTAGAAGTAATCTGGCTAGGATATCACCAAAAATTGTTTGGTATAAGTGTCCGGTATGTAGTTCCTTGAAAGCATTCGGGCAACTGTATTCTAGAACAACTTTTTTGTCCTTATAGGCAGCGTACGGTTCTTGCCGTGCTAATACCAGTAAATCGGCGCCGTGCAAACGAATATTTATAAAGCCTGGGCCAGCTACCTCTACTGCTTCGTATTTTCCTTCAAGGCTCAATTCTTCGGCAATCCGCTCAGCAATTTTACGTGGGTTGTCACCTATCTGTTTAGCTAGCTGCATCGCAATATTGGTTGCGTAATCACCAAACTCAGGTTCAGGCCGTGTTAAAGTAACCTCTACATTAAGGTCAAATAATTTCTTTACTGCGTCTTGTATGGCCTGTTTCATCACCGTTTATTGTAACAGAGGTAACGTAAGACCGCTATTCTTAACTTGCCTCGTACTGATATACTTTTACTATGCGAAAAACCACAAGCGGATTCACTATAGTAGAGTTGCTTATCGTTATTGTGGTGATTGCGATATTAACTGCTATTACGATTGTTGCGTATAGCGGTATCCAAGATCGATCTAATGCAGCAAAGGCAAAGGCTGAGCTTAATCAACTTGCCAAAGCCATGAGCGCAGCCAAGATCAATTCAGGGCGTACAATTGTCGACCTTACTTCAGTACTCGGCGCTAACAAGACTGGCACCGGGCGAGGCTGCTGGGCGTTAGCAAGCGGGACTGATCTTGCCGCTCTTAGTAAAACATCACACGCATGCTGGACAGACTACTTCACGACACTTCAGATAATATCTACCGAGTCAGGTATTAACGTGAATAATCTTATTGATCCATGGGGCAGGCCCTACTTTATCGATCAATCCGAAGGTGAATATGCAAACCCGTGTCAATCAGCCGATCGGATTAGTATTTATGCACGCCCATTTGTAACAGGTTACAACAGTAACGACGTTAATTATCGAATTGATATCCCTTTTGTAGCTAACTGTTAATCTTGTTGAATGGTTCTTAATAGTCCTAAAAAGAGCGGGTGTGCCTTAAATGGCCGACTTTTGAATTCTGGGTGCGCCTGTGTGGCCACAAAATACGGATGGTCTGCCGCTTCCACGAACTCAACCAATTTACCATCAGGTGATGTGCCGCAGATAGTCAGCCCGCCTTTTTCGATCTCACTCTTGAAGGCTTGATTCACCTCGTAGCGGTGGCGATGACGTTCAACAATCTCTGTGCTTCCATACAGATCTGCAACTTTTGAACCCTGCGTTAGCACCGCGTCATAATCACCTAGCCGCAAGGTTCCACCGGTAGACTCTTTGCCTTGCTGGCCCTCCATTATGTATACAACATTATGTTCTGTAGCTGGATTAAATTCGGTACTATTCGCATCCTTTAGCCCAGCCCGCCTGGCTGCAGCAATTACGGCTACCTGCAGCCCAAGGCATAATCCAAGGTAGGGTTTTTTGTGTTCTAAAGCATAATTTGCGGCGGCAATTTTGCCTTCAATGCCTCGCTGGCCAAACCCGCCAGGTACTAAAATTGCATCCACTTCGTCAAGCGCCGCGTGGGTAATTTTTTCGGCGTTGATCCATGTCAGGTCAAGCTCAACATTCTCTTGCCAAGCAGCGGCCTTTAAGGCTTCTAAAACCGATATATAGGTGTCTTCGTTATCTAAGTATTTGGCTACCATTCCTACTTTTACAACACGGCCGTTCTTGGCTTGCTGCCGTTCAATCAGCTGCGACCATTTTGTAAGATCTGGCTTATTTTTTAGGCCAGTAAAGTATTCAAGGTGCTCCATCAGCGGGCTCTTGGCAATAACTTCTGGGATTCTAAAGACGCTATCCACGTTTGGCATCATCAGTACGGCCGAATCTTGAATGCCACCGAATAGGGCGATTTTTTTAGCAATCGAAACGGGTGCTTCATTGTCTGAACGTACGATAACGGCATCAGGCACGATACCAAACCCGCGTAAGTCATTCAGGGCATTTTGCGCTGGCTTGCTCTTGAACTCTTTGCTTGTGCCAATGAATGGCACGTACACGACATGTACGTACATGCAGTTTTCTCGGCCGACTTTCATAGCGAATTCACGAATTGCTTCAATAAAACTAAGGCCTTCGTAGTCACCTACCGTACCGCCAATTTCTACGATATGAACGTCGCTGCCATGGCCTGCCGTTAGTATGGCTTTTTGGATTTCACGGGTTAGGTGCGGTACCAGCTGCACGGTTTGGCCACCAAACTTACCGGCCCGTTCATCAGCAATCAAGTTAGAAAGTAAGCGGCCAGCTAACGTCGCGTTTTTCTGTGTCAGCTCAATATCCAAAAATCGTTCGTAGTGGCCCAGGTCCAAATCAGTCTCGGCGCCATCTTTTGTTACAAAACATTCACCATGTTCTTTTGGGTTCAAAAGACCCGCATCTACATTGAGATACGGGTCGCATTTTTGAATGGAAACGTATGCACCCTTAGCCTGAAGGACTGCTCCTATAGATGCAGCGGTGATACCTTTCCCTACCCCCGACAGGACCCCTCCTGTCACAAAAATGTATTTTTGTTTGTTCTTGTTTACCCCATGGGTGTTTGTCGTATCCATGGGATTTCATTATAGCAATATTTTTTATAACTACGCTACAGGTGGAGTGTTGTATTATTTTCACTACGCTAGATGTAGCGTACTTCCGACCGTACTTCAATCTGGTACGTTTTGCTTATCTACCCCCGTAGGCTACAATAAAGCTAATCCTTATTTAAGGACATGTGGGCATATAATATGAAATTTCTTTTACCTGAATCACAAAGGCGACCCGGCTTCACCATTGTCGAGCTCCTTATAGTCATTGTCGTCATTGCTATCTTGGCTGCTATTACTATAGTGGCGTATAACGGCATACAAGATAGGGCTCGTTCTTCAGCTGCAGCAGCATCATCTAGCCAAGCGGCTAAAAAGATTAAAGTATGGCAAGTAGATAATGAAGCGACTACTCCTACGTGTGCGCAGTTCTATAACCTAATTACTAATACCAGTGCTAGTGCTTGCAGTTTTGACTTTAAAGACACTAATTACCAATACACAGCTGGCACCAACGGTGCCTTCTGTGTCACGACTACCGTCGTGAATAAGTCATACAAAGTCAGTGAGTCGACGACGCCAACGAGTGGCGGGTGTAGTGGGCATGGTGTTGGAGGTATAGCACCCATAACGAACATTGTTTACAACCCAGGTCTAGTAACATCACTCAGTGGCTACGGATCGTGGTCGGGTGGCGACGGGGTGGTTGCAACGACACGCCAAGCCGCTGGGTGGACCACCCGGGGCTACGCTGCACGGGCTACATGGACAACGTCAAACACTACAACCCTTCAAGGGCTTATCTATTGGCAGGTGCCTAATGGCACTGGGTCTACATCGTTTCAGCAAAATACACAGTACACAGCCACTTGGAAGATAAACTGTTCTAAATCTCAGCGACTTATGCCAGCCGTTGGGAACGTTCAAGCACTTGGTGGCTTGAACGGTAGCGCAACGGTAACGACAAATGCATCAAGCGGAGCCCAGGTGATTGCTGCAAATACACCAACTACCCAATGGGTTACATTTACTACCGATGCCAACGCGGTTGCAGCTATTGTCTACTCTTCGGTTACCGCTGGCACGGGTGCTTCAAATTGGTCCGCTGGCGATTACTTCGAAATTGGTGACATGACCATAGTAAAAGGTTCAAGCCCGATTAGCTACCGTGACGGTGATTCAACCGACTGGGTATGGAATGGTGCCGCTAACAATGCAACTTCCACCGGTCCTTCGCCGTAATGTAATCCGTGGCGTATACTAAGATATAATGTGGGCAAAACGTACCAATTCTGGATTTACTATTGTTGAACTCCTTATCGTTATAGTGGTGATTGCTATCTTGACTGCTGTTACTATTGTTGCGTATAACGGTATCCAAGCTCGAGCCAGAGATAGTCAGCGAAAAACAGCTGTGGCAACAATACAAAAAGCGCTTGAGCTGTATCACACCGACAATGGTGGTTACCCAACATGCTCAAACACGACATATTTTGCGGGAAATGCTCGTAGCAGTTGCTCAACAACAAATGCAGGATTCACCGATGCGCTTGTGCCAAAGTATATTTCTAAAGTTCCAGCAGACCCAACTAATGCAGGTGATTATATTTTCTTTTACATATGTGGGTCAAAAAAGACTTCTGATGTAACCTACAGCGCCAGCTCAGATGACAATTACGTGCTTGGAGTGCACTACGAAACACAGGGTGGCCCGTATGTCGGCTCATGGGCTCCACAAAACTTCAACTACATCGCCGGGAGCAGTAACTAACTATGAATAAACAAAAAGGTTTCACCATAGTCGAGCTCTTGATTTTTATTGTGGTGATTGCTATTTTGGCAGCCATTACAATCGTTGCCTACAACGGCATTCAAGACAGAGCTAAATCGTCTGAAGCAAGTACCGGGCTGGCACAAGCTAAAAAGAAATTAGAGCTATACAAAGTAGATAACGGTGCCTACCCCACCACAGGGAACCTGGCGAGTGCAGGTGTTACAAATAATGACGTATCGTTTCAATATACCAGTGATGGAACTACCTACTGTATCACCGGAACAGCCGGGAATATAAGCTACAAAGCCAGCAATAGCACCAGTCCAAGTGCCGGTGGGTGCGCCGGGCATGGTGTAGGGGGAGTTGCCGCCGTAACAAACTATGCACACTTAATCCAAGTTTCGAAACATCAACAGCGGTGGTAAATCTCTATAACGGTGCCACAATATCTAGGCAAGCAGTTGCTTATGCGGATTCAGGTTCTTATGTTGCAAGGGTACTTAAGGGAACCGCCGGTGCTACTCTGGTGTTCATGATGTACCCAATACCCTGGGCACCCAACTCCCCTATTTCTGTACGGTTCAAAGTTCGCTTAGCTCCAGGCACGACAAGCACCAATACCATATCGCCCAGTATTCAAGGGTACCAAGGAGGCAGCGGGGTTGGCGCCGCCACTGGCTGTACTGTCCAAAACCCATCATCATTATCGGCAAGTAGCTGGTCTGATGTTATCATTCAAGGCTGCACCACTCCTAATGCAACTATGAACAATATAGGTGTAATGATACAGCCCGGCCAGTCATGGCTCTCAACCGATGGTGTTGAAGTCGACTCACTCATGATTGTAGATAAAAGCACCGTAGGTAACTTTGGCTATGGTGATTCTACAGATTGGGTTTGGAACGGCACTGCCAACGCCTCAACCTCTACCGGTCCAGCGCAATAAAGCTCGCTATGCTTTATAATAAACATATCATGTGGGCAAAACATAAATCTGCATCGGGCTTCACCATCGTCGAACTCCTGATAGTCATTGTTGTTATCGCAGTATTAGCTGCTATCACTATCGTTTCATACAACGGTATACAAACTCGGGCAAGGAATAACAGCAAGATTCAAGCTGCGAGCGCTATTCTAAGAGTCATAAACAGCTATGTTACTGCAAAAGGGCAATATCCACCTAATATACCTTTTTGTCTGCCTGTTGGAACTGCTGACTACAATAGCGATGGCGTGCCAGACTGCGGAAATGTCACCAACCCCACGCCCCAAGCGTCTGAAGTTGCTGCTACCAACGCCGCATTAGCTGCAGAAAAAATAAGTGTCTCTTACCCAGCAGACCCAATAACTGTAGGTACGACTAAGTATGTTGGTATTCAAATAACATATAGCTCAAGGCTTTATGGGGTAAATGGTGTACTACAGCCCTACTTCTTATATTTCTTCTTGGAAGGTAGTGACCAAGATTGTGGCAATAGCGCTAGTGTATACGTGGATACGACTCAAACTGACCTTTACAAATTAATGCCAAGAAAAAACTATGGCTATACATCTGCGTATACAAACTGTGCTTATAGCATAAGAAGTCCGGCTAATCTTTAATGTAAATAACGTACAATAAAACTAAACTTTAGAACGACTAAGTACACTCATGGGCATCAGCAAATATCTTACATCACACGATAAAAAGTCCGGCTTCACCATCGTTGAACTCCTCATCGTCATTGTGGTGATTGCCGTGTTAGCGGCTATTACCATTGTGGCATTCAATGGAGTTCAAGACAGAGCACACTCGAGTGCCGCCGCCTCATCTTCCACTCAATCAGCTAAAAAGATCAAAGTATGGCAGGTAGATAACGAACTAACCACACCCACGTGCAGCCAGTTCTATACCTTGGTAACATCAGCCAGCTCTGGGGCGCCAACTGGCACATGTACATTTGATTACAAAGATACTAATTACCAGTACACAGGCGGAGTAGCGGGTGCACTCTGTGTTACCACAACGGTAGTGAATAAGTCGTATAAAGTCAGTGAATCTACCGCCCCTACTGCTGGCGGATGTAGTGGGCATGGGCAAGGTGGAGTGGCGGCGATTAGTAACATTCTTCTCGACCCCCTTGCCACCGGCAGCAACTGGTTTAACACTACACTCACTGGTACTATTACACGTACCTATGGCGTTAGCTGGAACTCAAAATCAAACTGGTCACGTCTTGCTAGCACTGCAGGCTCTTCGTCAGCAAGGCTCTACATGAACGAGGCGGATCTTGTGGATGGTAGCACTTATACTACTTCTTTTATTGTTGGTAATAGCGGAACCTCTACAGTCAACTTCACTCTAGATTTTTGTGACGTAAACAGCCCTGCATTTAGCGTGGCACCTGGTGAGCAAAAACGCATCAACTTCTCTGCTGGCATTGCAGACTATACAAACGTCTATCGCTTCATGGACATAAACATGAGTATGACTGATGCAAATGGTCTTCTTATAACTAATGGCATGGTTACGCGTGGTTCAACGCTGTACAACTACGCCGATGGCACTTCAGCAAATTGGGCATGGAACGGTACAGCCAATAATTCTACTTCAAGCGGCCCACCACTTTAGGTATAGCCACAATAATTGCTATACTTAAACAATGCTTACTTACTACACCGATGGCAGCGCTAGCCCAAATCCTGGGCCTGGTGGTTACGCCGTAATTTTAGATAAAAAACCTGTAGCACTTGGTGGCGAACCGAGCGGCGAACAAACGACCAACATCCGCATGGAAGGCTTTGCCATTATGGCCGCCTTAAAGCATGCTAATGGCGCCGAATGTAAAATCTATACCGATAGCGAATTTTGGATTAACGTTATTACAAAATGGTGCCTCACCTGGGAGGCTAACGGCTGGCAAAAAAAAGGAGGTATTAAAAACCTCGACATTGTGCAAGAAGTTTGCCCGCTGTACCGTTCTTCACACGCCACATTAGTATGGGTCCGTGGCCATAACGGCGACGAAGGCAACGAACTAGCCGATGTGTGGGCTAATAAAGCCCGCGAAGGCGCAAGGATTTAAACTCTTTATTCGCCATACATGCAAAAATAACCTTAGTGATTATTGCTTTTTCTACGATATTATGCTATAATTAATATTGAGTGCTACAAATCGTGGCATGTACGTGAACAGAGAGAAGAACCAATGAACGCCAACGTGTCATCGGCCCCTACCGCCGACCAGATCAAGGAGTTCGTTGAGCTCCTGAAGCAGCGCGGCATCACCGGCGAAGCCTTCAGCCGAGCCCTCGAGTCTGCTGACATCTGCGACCAGGTCGCACGAATCATGCGAATCGTCCAGGTGCCCGCAGTCGACATCAGCGGACCCCTCAACCAGAACGCGATCAAGCGTGTCGTCAAGTACCTCTTCGAGCGTGCCATCGTGCACGCGAAGAGGTACGACAACGTGCCCTGGTACTCGCGCGAGAGCGGGTACGACCCTCGCGACCTGTACGAAGAGGCAAACTTCCGCAAGTTGCTCGTCGACATGGAGCCGCAGTACCTCACCATCTTGGTGAAGCGCAACGGTCTACTCGACGGCGTGCAAGTGCCAGCAGGAATCCTGGCCGAACGCTACGACGTGTCGGGTTCGGACATCGCGACCATGCTCGGACGCGCGAACAAGCACATGAAGGTCCGGCAGGCCGAGGTATTTCGGTTCATGAGCAGGCGAGGGTTCTCGTATGAGCGTCTCTACCGGGAAGCTGATGTAATAAAAGACCAGCCGGTTCGTGAGTGGTTTAGCGATTCGCGGAACGATGTCCGCGACCGCATTCTGGCCGCAGGCATCGAGACGGTTGGTGAACTGCTGGCGCTACCGCGCCGTCAGGCAGCCATGCTGCTGCTCGACGACCCGTTATACCTGCCGCCCGAGCACTTCCCTCTCTGAGTCCACATCATGAGCTAGCAAGCTCCTCAAGTCGTCGGAAATCCCGGCGCCCACCCCCGATCATTTGGTCGGGGGTTTAAACATTAAAACTAGCTAGTGCGTGGTACACCAAAAAGGCTGGCCACACAATTGCCTGAAAGAATGCGCCAACAACTTGCCAAAAGCCATCGGCTTTGTCTATAAAGTACACCAATGCGCCAATGTAACAAATAAAGCCAATAAAACCTATTTGCCCTGCCCCGCTATCTACTTTTACTCGTTTGTCACTCATAGAACCCTCCTGTATTTATTACTATACTCCCTTCCCTACTGCGCGTTAATATGAGGGAAATCGTACGTATTCGGGTTGGCTGAATAACCAGCTAGTTCGGCTTCAAGGCGTGTGCAGAAATATTCAATTGTTGGGTGTGAGCCTGGCCATGGCGAAGATTCATAGTAATGAGCAGCACCTGCGTTGAGATAACCAGACCCCTTAGTCGCTACAGGTATTTGCCCGCATTCTATCCATTTAGCGTAAAACCGTATGTTACCGCCAAAGGGCGATAGCTCAAAAACAATCAAAATGGCTACAGCTACAATCACAGTTATTGAAATTGCGTGCACTTTATGTTGCTCGGATTTTTTATCTGTACCAGCTTTACTCACGATCGACTCCTTATTGCTTTTAGTATGCCATATCCGCCAACTAGCGTCGATAATACAATGGCACCCGCTAGGGTGAGTAAGTTGTCTTGTGGTGCATCACCTTCGGCCGGCAACTTACTAGTATGCGCACCCTGCACTTCACCGCTCGTATCACTTTCGGCTACTACATCTTTAGTTGCTTGGTATGAGCCATCCGGTGTTTCCGTTGCATGGCCTGAAAATGCAGTTTGCGACTGGCGAGGCACAGACACACTGCTCGACTGAGTGTCATCTTGTTCCGATGCGTGAACAACAGTGCCATCTGTTTCAGGTTGATTCACACATATATCTTTATGTGTGACTTCATCAACCCATGTAATTATGAAGATACAGGGGTCATTTGCATCAGGTATTCCGTCGGCGTCGGTGTCATTTGCCTGCTGGCTAAGCACAGTGACGAATTGGTAGTAATAAATCGGCTCGCCCGATGACGACACGCCATCTAATATTAGTACATGCTTGCCAGGCGTAACCTCGCTAGTTAATGTAATTGAACCATCCAGGCTACCGTCATTATTTACCGCTATTTCGCCTATCTGGGTTGGCTGTGAGTGCATTGTAAGCGTTGCCATGGAGCCAGGCGCTAGCGAATTCGCTGGCAAATGCAGTTCTTGTGTAGACTGTACTACAATTTGCGAAGGTATGATTGATTGTTGTAGCGTTGTTCGCGGTTGATCAGCACCAAACTGTGTCAGGGCATCAAATTCTACTGGCTCTACCAAAATTGGTCCGTTTTGACCTGCACTCACCTGAAAATTATTTGCGATTATACGCCCCGCTATTTTGTTATGACCAAGCGCATTGGGATGAAAAGATTCTCGAGTGTTTTCATTAATAATTTTATCAATTCCAATGTCTATTATGCCCGTTACATACTCTGACCCCTCACAAAGCCGACCACCAACTAACGCATCTTGAATATCAATGTATTTTACCCCCATCGAAGTTGCCGCGGCCTGCAGCATTTCATTCATAGCAGTAACACCCTGATTTATCATCGTTCGTTCATCATCATTTAGCGCCGCGGAATTCAAACACACCGCCGCTTCGTCTTCACTAATAAAACTTGGGTAGCCAATCACATATACGCTAGTGTTGGGTGACGCCTGCCTAATCATACGTAATAAGGTAAGGGTGTACTGATACTGACTCTGGATTGATTGGCCGAGCATCTCGCGTAAGGCACTACCTTCTATGGCATATCCACAGGTGTCGTTAATAAAGACCCCTTGCCAAGTCGGCGAAGCACAGTACTGCAATATATTAGCAAATCCTACATCATTACCGCCGCCCATCAAAGTTATGGATTTTGGTTGATACTTTTTCACGAATTCTAATTGTGTTACGATGCCTGGTTTAAATCTAGCCAGGGCTTGTGTGCGCCGAAGATCAAGCTCTGGCGCATTCAGACTATTCACTCTATTGCCTTGGCCTTTATACGTATTTGGTGTGCCGATATAGTCTGGCAATACTCGAGCACCAGAACATGCTACCGTTTGCATGCGTTCTGCTGTCAGGTTTAGCTGTTCACGTAATAAAAATGGATACGATCGGCTACTCACATGGCACTCGTTATTTGCTTCTGTACCAGGCAAATAATAAGATGCGTCGCTGACAGTTGATTCAATATCTCCTTCGCCACTCGCATATGAGTCGCCGAGGGCAAGATACTCTATTGTCTGTTCTTGGGTGAATGCCCCAGCATTTAGTGGCGTTCGTTCAATTGTCATTTGTTGCTCATTCGCGTCAATAACGTCATCAAAATATAATGTGTCTCCGTCGTTATTAAACCCATACGCTTCAACGTTCCTTAGCCGGTTAGGTTCATACTTTTGCGATAACGCATGGTATAGCCTATTGCCATCACTTGGGCATTGAGTTGCTCTTAAGTTCGTCACAAAGTCGTCATTTAGCACCCCACCTTCATGCACACACGTGTCGTCAAGGCTATACACTATTGGCGAGATGTTCGTATCGAATGCAGCAATCTTGGTGCCATCATCGCTTATCTTAAATACAATTGATGCATCCATGCCTCGGTTATACGGGTGCACGTAATTTGAAAAACCATACAATGCTCGCGTTGCTGCATCAATCTTAATAAAACCAGCATCTTTTACTTCAACCGCAACCCACTTGCCATTTTCAGAGGCGGAAGCAGCGCCAATTACCACCCTATCTGGCAGAGTACTAGGTATGAATGGCTGCTCGGCATCATTGTTCAAAACATACCGTAGCGTCTGACCAAATTCTGTAATACGCTCAACTTTTGTTGGGAAATCCTTAATGTATGTAATGACCTGGTTATTACCATACGAGATATAGCTTGTTAGATGGAGGTCGTTACTACCCGCAACATAAATTGGCATCCTGTCGGCGCTCATGTTCTCTACGACATACATATTGCGGTCGCTCCCAAAGCTCACAACAAAGTACTTCTGAATGAATGTAGCGCCATACCACACCGGAACCTCTTTTTGATATACCCCGTAGCGAAAGCTTGGTCGCTCGTACATGCATACCCTACCATTTTCTGGTAATGACGTTATGCCAATTATCGTTTTTGACTCAGAGTGACAGTGTTCGTCGCCACGCGGCATATTATGTAAAGTAACCTGGTCTCCCCAGTTAAAGTTACCTGTTGTCCATGATCCAGACGCATAACTGCTACTCGCTGGCAACAAAAGCCACACCGCTCCAATAAAAAGTAATACGTGTACAATACGCGCAAGATACCCCACCGTAACACCTCGCAGTTATGTTGTATTTTTTAAGTATATACCTAAATTACAACGATGCAATAGCTTTTAGAAAAATATTGAAAAATCGTTGTATGAATAATTGGATTCTTTTAGGGTCTAACCCTTAGAAATGTGATTTGATTTATAAGGAGCACTAAGAGGATAGGCTACAGATTATACGAATGTTAAGTAAATTAATGCCAGGTTTAATACAACAATGATTGCCACGATGATTGATAAGATAACTGTAATTGCTTTGGGGTTGATTTGATCGCCCATGATTTTGCGGCTAGATGTGGCAAGGAGTAATGGAATAAGCGCGAATGGAATACCGAAGCTTAAGATTACCTGTGAGACTATCAACGCTTGGGTTGGGTCGATACCAAAGCCAACGATGACAACCGCTGGGATGATAGTAATAACGCGGCGCACTAGCAGTGGAATGCTGCGGTTTAGCATGCCGTCCATAATCACGGCCCCGGCGTGTGCACCAACAGTTGTTGAAGCGAAGCCAGATACCAACAAACTTAGCCCAAATAATCCTGCAACAAGTGGGCCAACATTCGCACCAAGCGCTGTGTAAATACCTTCTAGCGTGTCGGTACCAGGCGCACCATGTAGTGCAGAAGCTGCTAGTAGCAGCATTGATATATTGACTGAACCTGCCAGCAGCATAGCCAGCCCAACATCAATTTTTGTAGCTTTTAACAGTTTATGTAGCTCGCCTTTTTCAACTTTCCCGTGGCGATCGCGCGCCAGGGCTGAATGCAAGTACACAACATGCGGCATAACTGTTGCACCAAGCATGGCAGCAGCAAGCAACACCATATCGCCGTTGTGTAGCTGCGGAACCAACCCAGCCACCATACCAGCGGCATCTGGCGGCTGCATAATGAGCCCAGCAAAAAAACCTAATGGAATAATTAGGAGTAAGCCTACAATCACCCGTTCGAATATTTTTTGCCCACGGCGTGTGTAAATAATAAGTAGTAGTAGCGATACTAAGCCAGTAATTACTGCTCCGGCAAGCAGCGGTAACCCAAACAAAATATTAAGCGCGATAGCCCCACCGATTACCTCGGCAAGGTCGGTACTAATTGCCACCGCTTCGGCCTGTAGCCAGTATGCGATGCGGCTTTTGCGCCCGAGCCGTTTAGCTACGACTTCTGGTAGGCTCATACCCGTAACAAGACCCACTTTGGCACTTAAATACTGCACCAAACTAGCCATTAAATTGGCAAAAATTAACACCCATAAAAGTGCGTAGCCGTACTCCGCACCAGCCGAAAAGTTAGCCGCAAAGTTGCCCGGATCGACATAGGCAACAGCAGCCACAAACGCGGGGCCTAGCAGCATTAAAACACGGCGGGCTCTATGAACCATTAGGCTCTTTCGCCGAATTCTTTAGGCACAGGGTCACCAAAGCGAACTTCTTTGACATCAATTACCCCGCGTACGGTCATATTTGGGTAATCGCGGTTGTAAATCACGTCAACCGAACCGAACATTGCCGTTTCCCAGTCGTACCCAAGAGTAGCCGCCGCTGAACGCACCGCCTCTTCAGTCTCACCTTCAATCTCAATATACGGATTTATCCAAGGCCACTCATCAATAACAACTTCAACATCACCAAACTGCCAGGTTTCGCGACGTGATTCCTGATACGTCGTATAGTGCCAGCCAGCTACTTTGAATAGTTCAACCGTAGTATCAAAATCACCTACTGTTGTTTCAATTTCATAGGTACTATCTATGGTAGATTCTTCCAGCGATTTAGTCTTTTTCTTGAGTGTTAAGGTAGTTTTATCACCTTCATCACGAACTCGAATAAACATATTATCGGCTGCGTGATGTTCTTCTTCTATAAGTGCGCGCCGCATATCCCGCATTGCATGCTCAAGATGCGCGCCAGCATCTTTAAGTCGCTTGCGAACATCCTCAATATCAACATCAACAAATTTGACTTCAATCTCGGTTTTCATTATCTACAGTCCCCGCTTTGACGTTTCAATGATAAAAATGACACTATATGCAGCTACAAGAGCTAGAACGAATGCAGTGGTTTGAATTGTTGTTTTTACCATGATATTCCTTTAAATTTGGGGCGAAAAAAGGCGCGGTCCCTCTTTAAGGATACCCGCACCCATTTTCACGATTTGTTAAGTATTACTTATCGAGAATGCTTGAATCTGGATCGTTTTCGTTACGGTCGGCACTTGGACTTTGGCCACCAGCACCGCTGCTACTTCCGCCAGCATTCACTTCGTAGCTAGTGTTTGTACTTTCAAAGAAGTTCACGAGTTCTAATGTATCATTAGCTGCCGCCATCCATTTAGCAGGATTGCTAACTTTGTAGTGAGGTTCAAAACCAAGCTCTTCGAGGCGACGGTCGGTAAGGTATTTAACGTACTGGTTTACGTAGTCAGCATTGAGCCCCAAGATACCTTTTGGCAGAAGGTCGTTGTTATAGGCTTCTTCCATTTCAACCGCATCAAGAATCATTTGCTTAATTTCATCAGCGAATTCTTCAGTTTGTAGGTCTTCGTTCTCTTCGAGCACGGTAAGAATCAAGTTAATACCGAACTTAAGGTGAAGCGATTCATCGCGGATAACCCAATCCATAAGCGAACCAAAGTTGCGCATTAGGTTACGCTGGCGGAATGAAAGTGCCACCATGAAGCCTGAGTAGAACCAGATACCCTCTAAGATGATGTTATAAGCAATCAGGTTCTTAACGAAGTCTTTCTTACCCTGGGTTGTAGTAATATCCAAGGTTTCCTCGGTCATCTTTTTGATGTACTTGGTTTCAAACTCTTCCTTCGCAATCATTGAAGGAACTTTTACGTGGTTTTCGTAAGCTTGTTCACGGTTGATTGGGAACGTTTCGAGTACATATTCAAAACTCATACAGTGGTTGGCTTCTTCCCACATTTGCTTGGCAAGATACAAGTGACATTCAGCCGCATTAACATATGGGTACACGCCAAACGCTAGTGCCTTGTTTACCAAAAGCTCATTTGGGTTGAAGTAACTCATAAGGTACGTCAGCGCATGCTTCTCCTCATCAGTCATTTTTTTCCAGTCAGCTAGGTCTTGCCCTAGTTGGATTTCGTTCGGGAACCAAGTGTTCGCAACAGCTTGGTCATACAAGTCCATTGCCCACTGGTAATGAATTGGTTTCAGGAGTAATCCGTCCTGAATACCGGTGCCTAAAATTCCTGCCATTGTATTACCTCCTTATTTCTCAACGTTTATTGCTGGGTACTCATGCGCATGATTTGTTCCTACAAAAACCTGCACTGGGGCACTGCTGTTTGGATAGTCCAAAACCACTACATCGCTTCCTAACGATTTTCCCAAATCTCGGTAGGCCTGTATCCTTCTCGTAAGGAATGGATCGTCTCGATCTAGCT
>CAZVUR010000005.1:0-25998 GCA_964629385.1 uncultured Candidatus Saccharibacteria bacterium
TCGCCAGTGAATTCCATCACGCAGGTGCTGCATATTTTCGAGGTGCTGCATCCACAGTGTATCGAGCACTTGAATGTAGACATCGCGCTCAACTTTACGAAGCGCTTCTTCACTGACTTCTTTTTCTTTGGCTGCATATAGTTCACTCGCTAGTTTCACTCCAGCTTCGTAACGTTCTTTGTCTTTCTTGATATCGCCGATTTCAGATAACTTCTTATCATCCACTGGGAAGACGGAATTGAATTCATCACCAAACTTTGGATTATTCTTGGCTGGAAGTACCGTAAGGCTTCGGACCATCTCGCTGATGAGACGCTCGATTTCCGGCTTAATGTTATCGCCTTCAAGAATCTTGCGGCGCATCACATACACTACTTTGCGGTGACGGTTAATCACATTGTCGTACTGAACCACGTTTTTACGGGTGTCGAAGTGATAGCCTTCTACGCGCTTCTGGGCGGCTTCAAGCGTTTTACTTACCGCCTTATTTTGAATTGGAGTTTCTTCATCGACTCCTAAGCGGTCCATTAAGGCGGCGATTCGCTCACCCTGGAAAATACGCATCAAATCATCTTCGGTGCTTACGAAGAACTGGGTTTCGCCAGGGTCACCTTGGCGCCCACCACGACCCCTCAGCTGGTTATCGATACGGCGTGATTCGTGGCGTTCACTTCCAATTACTACCAACCCTCCAAGCTCTTTTACACCCTTGCCGAGTTTGATATCGGTACCACGGCCAGCAATGTTGGTTGCCAGTGTAATTGCGCCTTTTTCACCAGCCTTTGCAATAATCGCTGCTTCACGCTCGTTATTCTTGGCGTTCAAAATTTCGTACGGAATCTTCTCTTTCTTTAGGTATTCCGCAATTAATTCGTTCTTTGCAATCGAAGCCGAACCCACTAGTACTGGGCGGCCAGCTTTGTGGTGCTCTTTAATAGCTTCGGCAACCGCCTTTAATTTGCCCTTCTCGGTTTTGAAAATCAAATCTTCTTTGTCGTTACGAATAACCGGGCGATTCGGTGGTACCTGTACCACATCAAGACTGTAGATTTGCTGGAACTCTTCGGCTTCGGTAAAAGCCGTACCTGTCATGCCACTCAATTTTTCGTATAAGCGGAAATAGTTCTGGAACGACACCGTAGCTAGAGTCATGCTCTCGCTTAATACCGCAACGCCTTCCTTTGCTTCAATTGCCTGGTGTAAACCTTCGTTGTAACGACGGCCTTGCATCAAACGGCCGGTGTGTTCGTCTACAATTACTACCTCGCCTTGATTAGTTACCACGTAATCTTTGTCGCGCTTAAAAATGGCTTGCGCCTTCAACGCTTGGTCCATGTGATACACGCTGCGTACATATTCTGGGGTGAATAAATTTTTGATACCAAGCATTTTTTGCACCTTATCAACGCCTTTATCGCTGAGCGATACGCTGCGACGCTTTTCGTCCAAGATATAATCTTCCTCTGTTAGCTTGGCGGCAATCTTAGCAAACTGCACGTAGTTATCTGGATTTTCAGCAGCCGGCGCGCTAATGATTAATGGCGTACGAGCTTCATCAATCAGGATTGAGTCTACTTCGTCCACGATGGCAAAGTGTAGTCCGCGCTGGCGCAGCAATTCTACATCGTCCACCATGTTATCGCGTAGGTAATCAAAGCCGAACTCATTATTTGTTCCGTAGGTAATATCCGCTGCATAGGCTTCTTTACGCGTAGCTGGGCGAAGTTTGCGCATTTGTGGGTCATCGTGGGCTTCGTTGTCAAATTTTGGGTCGTAAATAAAGCTGGCATCGTTAATAATCACACCAGTACTCATGCCCAAGAAATGATAGAGTTCACCCATCCAACTTGCGTCACGCTGTGCCAGGTAGTCGTTTACCGTTACCACGTGCACACCCTTGCCAGTTAATGCATTTAAATACGTCGGAAGTGTCGCCACTAATGTCTTACCTTCACCTGTCTTCATTTCGGCCACATTGCCGTCATGAAGCGCCATACCACCAATCAGCTGTACGTCAAAGTGGCGCATACCAAGCACGCGGTCGCTGGCTTCACGTACCAACGCGAAGGCATCTGGCAAAATATCATCCAGCTTGGTGCCCTTTTTAGCGAGCTTCTTTTTAAGGACTTCGGTCTGCTTTGGCAGCTCAGTCTTCTTAAGCTTCTTGTATTTATCTTCAAGCGCGTTAACTAACGAAACTTTTTTTTGATATCCCTTTATAATTCGCTTTTGCGGATCACCGAATACTTTAGTCAATACAGCTTGCCTGGTAACTTGTGGCATTATTCCCTCATCTCTTCCTGCATGGTTATAGCGGTTCAAAAACTAAGGACTATTATACCCTGAAAGTACTGCTTAGAAAACCCCTGGGAATACTGTAATTTATACGATGTCGTACACGGAGTAAGCAAAACGGGTGGCGTGTGGCGGGGCGGCACCCAAAAATGTTTTCAGTGGTTACCTGAAAAATTCTTAGGGGCGGACCACACGACAGGACCCGTAGTTCCTATTTGCAACTTCCAACCATTCTTTCCAACATCACCCTACGCTTCGCTGCAGTCGCTTTACGATGTTTGCAAAGAACAGTTGAAAGTTTTACGATGCAAGCCTATTGCTCTCGGTCGTAACTACGCTTAAAACGTGACAATACTGCCCTGGTTTTACCTGTATGCGCAGTATGCATATCTTTATACTTTTTGAGCTGGCTCGAGATTTTAGCCTCTACTATATCAACCGCTGCTATCATATTTACCGTAGAGTCTTTAGCGGTAAGTTTTTTATCTGGTACATATAAAATCACTTCAGCTTCGTATTTGTTGCCGTGGTCACGGTTCACCTGCTTCAGTTTCACTTCGGCAGTCACACTTTTACGTGCATGCCGCGGCAAGAACCTATCGAGTCCGCCAATCTTACGAGTTACATACCGCTTGGTGCGATCGTCTACCTCGTATTTAACTCCGCTTATAGCGATTGATTGGATCATAGGTACCCTCCTTCTACTTAGGACGATTAGTACCTACTATTATAGCAGAACTATTCTTTTACAGTTCTTGTGTTGCTCGCTCCAGCTCCGTAAGGACCAAGCGCTGGTGCATTACAGGTTCCGCCCAGCTGATTGACAATCCCGGCTTGTTCATTCCTATATACCAAGATATATACTTGCCCATCTGGCTTACCACAATAGCCGCTACTATAGCTGCCAAAATAGGCATATCCGTAACTATTTGAATTACTAAGAATGCTTACTCCTTGAGTACTTATGGGATCCCGAGGCAATGCAGCCAGGTATTTTGGCACCAATGCAGCCGTTAGACTGCTATAAAATGGCGCTGTTTGCGCGTTGGCAGTCGTCCAGCTTGAATCTGCTGTCGTGCTCCATCCTGCGTTAATAGTCGTACTGCCGCTTCCCGAAATCTGGGGGTATCGGCCATTATCTATATAAAATAATTCGAGTGCTTTGGTTAGCATTGCGGTGTCACTGGCTCGTTGGCTATCACGTGCCCGTTGCTGAATACCGTTATATGCGGTTACCGATATGGCTGCGAGAATCGCTATGACTACAATAACTATAAGCAGCTCTACAATCGTGAATCCGCGCTGTTTGCCCACCATAGCCTCCCTTCCTATAGCTTACCTCAATCGATAAAGCTAGATTAAAGTACTTCCTTCCCTCCGAGATATGGCTTCAAAACTTCTGGCACTCGTAACTTGCCGTCTTCGGTCTGGTAGTGCTCTAGCACCGTAATAAGCGAACGTGCGAGTGACACTGCAGTTCCATTCAGTGTATGGAGCACTTCAATACTGCCATCTTTTCGGCGAACGCGGATATTCAAGTTACGCGCCTGGAAGTCTGTACAGTTCGAACAACTTGTTAGCTCACGATATTTCTCGTCAACTGGTGACCAATATTCAATGTCATATTTTTTAGCCGCTGGCGCGCCTAAGTCACCTGCTGCAATGTTAATGACATGGTATGGAATACCGAGGGACTGCCACAGTTCTTCCTCTATCGCTAAGATATTTTCGTGCATTTCCTGCGATTTTTCTGGCAACGTAAATGCGTACATTTCAAGCTTATTAAATTGATGTACTCGGAACAATCCACGAGCATGATTGCCATACGTACCGGCTTCTTTGCGGTAACTTGGGCTGTAGCCAACATAGAGCTTCGGCAGCTCGTCTTCGTCAATAATTTCATCGGCGTGGTAACCCGTAAGTGGCGCTTCAGCCGTACCAATCAAGCTTAAGTCTTGACCTTCAATAAAATACTGGTCTTCTTGATCATTTGAACGTGGCGCAAAACCGGCACCTTCAGCGGTGCGGCTATTAACCAAGTGCGGTACAGTCATGTAAGTAAACCCTTTTTTAAGCACAAAATCGAGCGCATATTGATAAATTGCGTTCTCGAGTAATGCTAGGTCACCTTTTAGGAAGTAGAACTTCGCACCTGCTACTTTTGCTCCGCGCTCAAAATCCAACCAGCCACGTTCGGTTGCAAAATCTAGGTGGTCTTTCGCACCGGTGGTTTGTTCACCGAACTTTTTCACTTCAAGGCTATCTTCTTCCCCACCAAGTGGCACGTCATCAAAAATAATATTTGGAACTTGGTTAAGCAACGCCATGAACTCAGTATCCGCAGTATTCAAGTAACCTTCGCGCTCGGCAAGCTCTACTTTAATTTGCTTACCTTCATCAATCACAGATTGCTCAGGCTTGCCTCCCTTCATTTTCGCGGCGTTAGCATTACGCTTTTCGCGCAGTTCATCAACTTGTTGCTGCAAGTTGCGGCGCTCATCATCTAAGCGCAGTAGATCCGAAATCGAGACATCGTAGCCTTTACTTTTGGCAGCCTGCTGTACTTTGTCTGAATTTTCTCGAATATAACGGATGTCTAACATGTGGCTAATTATATCATGCATATCGCCTCGCAGACAAGAGGTGACAGCCGAGCTTTAGGAGGTGGAATATACTTTATGGATTAATTTCATAAAGTATTTGGAGGGGCCGTGCCCTTACTCAGTCCGGAGCGCTTCAATTGGGTCAAGTTTTGCGGCTTTACGTGCCGGGAACCAGCCAGCGACGATTGCCACGATAATCAAAATGGCAATAAGTAGCATAATCTGCCATATATCAAATATTAAGATCGAGTTGCCCTTACCTAAACTTAGCGTCTCGGTGATCCATGGGTTGAGTGCAGTGCCTAAAGCCCAGGCAAGCACCGCACCAATGAGCCCGCCTATAAGACCAATCCACGCCGCCTCTAGCCTAAATAACCAGGCAACAGTACGTCCGCTCATGCCAAGCGCCTTCATAAGGCCGATTTCGCGTGTTCGTTCAAGCACGGATATGTACATTGTATTTACTATTCCAAAAATACTTGCAATAACCGTTATAACACCGAACACCCCTACCAGTACTTGTAGTACGTTGACGAACTGACTAATGGTTTGCTGAAGTTCTTGGCTGGTCATAACATAGTAGTCCATTGCCTTTAGCTTTTTCTTAGCCTCCATTGCAGTAGCTTTATCCTCACCGCCTTTAATTCGAACAGATGCGTACAAATACTTGCCATACTGATTGGTGCCCTTGGTCGTATACTCGTACAACGATTTCGCATCCGCACCTCCCACCTGTACCGGCAAGCCTGCAGCAGTTAGGGCAGCTACGCCCTTTTTGGTTACGGCGGCTATTGTATACTCAACGGTTTTTGTGTGTTGCGCTGGTGGTGCGGGCGGTACTGCGCCTTGCATAGATTGAGCAATGTACTCGTTAATTGCTTCTTGAGTAAATGGTTGTTCAACCGTAATTGATACTTTTTTACCAATGGCGTCATTGGCGCTCTTGAATCCAAGCAGATTCACATACGCATCTGGCAAAAGTAGTTTACCCTGCTTTACATCGCTATTTGGCATTGTACCAGCGGCAGTTTCTGGCTTTTGCCCCGGATTAAACGCTTGAACACTTAAAGTATATTTCTTCTGGTTTTCCCGAGTAATATAGCGTGCAGAAATTTGGTAATTTGGTCTCACCGCTTCGACATACGGCAGCGACTCCAATTCCTTGACGTCGTCGTCGGTTAACTGCTTCACCTGCACACTACCGCCGCCGCCAAACGACACATTTGATACGGATGGGTCATATTCTTTTGGTGATGTGTCGGGAGCACCTGTATTCTCAACTTCTTTATCTCGGCCAACTAGCGATTCAGCCGGATCGAAATTACTCGCAATCAACCTATCGGTATATTCACGTATACCATTACCCGCGGCGAGGGTTGCCGTTAAGGTAAATGCACCAACCGCAATAGCGAGACTTGTTAAAATTGTCCTGCTTTTGGCGTTTTTTAAACTCCGGCCCGCACGATTAATAACATCTATCGCCTTCATATCTTTGCCTTCTTCTGAGAGCTTGTTTTCACGATTTTTCCGTCTTTAATAAAAATCTGCATGTCACATTTGGCTGCGAGTTCTTCGTCGTGTGTCACCAACACAAGGGTTGATCCCATCTTTCTATTAAAATCAAATAGTAATTCCTCTACTAAATCACCTGTTGTACTGTCCAGGTTTCCAGTTGGTTCGTCGGCAAAAATAATACTTGGCTTGTTTACAATAGCACGCGCTATGGCCAGGCGCTGTTTTTGCCCACCAGATAAATTTTTTGCTTTGTCGTTTATTTTTTCTGCTAAGTCAACTTGTTTAAGCGCTTCTTCTATACGATTTTTGCGGTCCTTACGTGGCGCACTGGATATTTCTAGTGGCAAGCTAACATTCTGCAAACAGGTTTCGTTGGCTTGAACAAAAAATGCTTGGAATATAAAGCCTATTTTTTCAGCCCGAAATTTGTCAAGCGACTTCCTTTTAAGCGTTGAAATGTCCTGGCCATCTATAGTAATTGTTCCAGATGTCGCCCTATCGAGCCCACTCATTACGTGCATTAAGGTGCTTTTACCAGAGCCTGACTTTCCAACAATTGCCACGCTACTGCCATTAGGAATTTCTAGATTTATATCATCGAGCGCCGTAAATAGTCGTTCCCTTTTGCCATATACCTTGGTTACGTTATTGACTTCAATCATTCCGCTGTCACCTCAACCCCTCGCCTAAATGCAACATAATTTGCAGAATTCTTTCTTTTTTTTGCGTCTGGCGGAAAATACCGGTTACCTTCTATTTTTATAAGCTCATCGTCGTTAGCTTCCGCTATAACCGTATCATTCCAGGTTGCTTTCATTCTTCTTCCTCATCGTTATCGGTTGCGGCAATTGGGTGCGGTCCGTGGCCAGCAGCGTTTATGTCGCTAAGTGTAAAGCCGTAGTCTTCAAGTGCTTGCACTGCCAAATCAGCGTCACCATGTTTGTATTCATGCGCGGCGGCATCCAAGAATTCACCTACAGTAGTAAATAATTGCCCATCAAGTTCATATGCATTTCCCATAGCTCGCACCTCCTTATATACAGTATAGCGCGCCCATGCTCGCGATGCTACCAGCCGCCACCGCCGCCGCCACCACCACCACCGCCAGAAAAGCCGCCGCCGCTTGACCCACCGGATGATGAACTAGTGGGTGCCGAGTAAGTAGCACTAGTCGAAAATGAACTCATAGCAGATGCAAATACAGCTGCATTAAAGGCGGTATTTCCCGAGTACCAATCTGGTACGGTGTGCGCGGCATCGTATAAGTCGCCAATCCGTTTAGACCATTCCTTTTCTTGCCCGAACAAGATAGCGTACGGCAACATGCGCTCGTACAGCTTGAGCAACTGCCCTGGCTGAGTTACATCCACCGACTCGATCTTAGCAACACCCTCAGGGCTTTGAAGGTACTTCAATCGCTCTGCTTCGGCAATATGAATATACATCTTCATACCCTCAGCATAGCGGCGAAGCGCTACGCCTTTATCGGTAAGCGGCCATAGTACAAATCCACAAATAAACGCCGATAACGAGGCAATCAACATGACTGGATTTAAGGTGAATATCGCCACAGTCAGTAATATCCAGCCCATGGTTCTATACCATTTGCTCTGGGCGGGGTTCTTTTCTCGGATGGCATACTTGCCGCGTATCAGTTCGTTGAGTTGCTTATCATTATTCGACATTCGTAGGTAGACCGATGAGTTATTCCTAAGTGATGACAATTCTAGGCGCCGACCGACTGCCACTGTACTGTTAAAGATGTCGGTCAAAATTTCCTGCTCTTCTTCGGCAAGAGTGCTGATATCGCGCGTAATTTCTACCGTGTAATCTGCTGGTTTAAAAACAGACTTCTTGCCAGTCTCATATATTTTTACGTAGTGTCGGACGGCAAAATCAATTAACTGGGCAGTAAAAACCGAACCCTTTGGTGTTAGTATGGTGGCCATTGTGGAAACGCTGACGTCTTTTGGTGGGAGATATTCCGGTACGATAGTACCGATATCTTTTTTACGCCCCGACCATGCCGCGTAGCGCACGAATAACCACACCATAATACCGCCAGCCATAATACCAATGAATATGGTGGCTATTATCCATATGCGACTCAGCGTTTCTTGCAGCGACGGTTGATATTCTGCAAACGTATGCGGCGTGAATCCAACAGCGAGCGTCACATTCTCACCTGGCGACAATGCGGTTGCGCTGGCGTTAAAAATCGTTGCCGCTTGGTCGAGCGTACATGGGGTGTCTTGGCCATTAAAGCCCTGGTAGCACGCTGACTTACCGGTCAAATTATTACTCAGGCTGTCGTCTACTGCTAAAGAAACATCCAGGGAGTTGATGGGCACTGCCCACTCAGTACCATTAGTGTCCCAATAAAACTCATCGGATTTGGTATCGGCAAAATAATGAGTTACATCTTGTTGGGTATACGTAAGCACATACGTTTGCTCGCCATGTATATAGTTTGATGCGTCGCCTATTCGTACTACGGTATTGCCATTGCTTTCATACGTCGTATAGTTCCAGGGCGTGCCGTCGGAATGCTCAACACTCACAATCTTTAAGTTAGTTGGATGATTGTTGTAGGTCGTTGGAATCGCCCGCTCAATACCGTGATTTTGGTCGTAATTTGGGAACTCTGCTGTAATCGTTTCGATTGTTCGCAACTTGGCATGACCGTCGCTACCCCTTTTTAACGTATACTGAATATCATAATTTTTAATCGTAAAGTTATTACTATTCGCCGCGTACACGGGCGCTGCCTGGAACACAAGCCCTAGCAGTAGCAACCCACCCAAAAGAAGTCGTTTCATAAAATAATTGTAACAGTAAACGACGTTGCGCTTACAGTTTTATGTCGGGATAAATCGCTTTGGTGGTTTCGTCGATTTCGTGCTTGAGCTGTGGGAAGGGCACGCCTTCACGTGCGCTGACTCCTTCGAAAAACCAAAAGTTACGTTCGCTATTGCCCCATCCGCACGCTGGCGGCATGCCATATTCAAGCATTTCCACAAAGTCAATATCCAGCATCATAGCCTCATCATCACCACTATCGCGTAAGTTTTGTTGTTCTACGAACCGATTTAGTTGATCAATTGGGTCGTTTAGCTCAGAAAATCCGTTGCCTAATTCACTTCCAGCAATTACCGGATGGAAGCGTTGGGTAACACGCGGGTCATTCGGATTTGTTTTTGCCAGCGGGCTGATTTCTACCGGTTCGTGAATCATCCATACAGGGCCAGCTGTTCGTTTGCGAATCAATTTCCATACGTTATCGAGCGCGCGGTTTACATTAATATCACCATCAAGCTCAACCCCTTCTTTTTTCAGAATAGCCTTAAGCTGCTCAATTTTGGGATTAAATACATCAACATCGTATTCTTTTTTCATAATGTCAGCGTATTCAACCCGTGGCCACTCACCAGAAAGATCAATTTTAAAGCCGTTTACATTTTCGAACTGCAATGTTCCCCACGTTTGCTCGGCTACGAATTTTATCATGCGTTCATACAGCTTCATACCATCTTCATAATCTTGAAAGGCAGCGTAGCTTTCCATTGCCACGTGTTCAGGTAAATGTTCGTCGCTATAATTTTCGTTCCTAAAGCGCGGGCCAATGTCGAATACTTTTTCGAACCCCGCCCCAAGTAAACGCTTTAACGGCAGCTCGTGACTGATACGCAGGTAGAATTGCTGGTCATCAAGCGCATCCATATGTGTCACGAATGGATTAGCATCCGCCCCGCCAGTTGTGTGTTCCAGTACAGGAATATTAATTTCAATGAACCCTTCGTCAAGTAAGAACTGACGTGTTGCCTGCCAAAACTTACTACGGCGCACAAAACGCTCACGCACATCCGGGTTTACATTCATATCAACGTACCGGCGGCGGAACCGTTCTTCCTTATTCGTAAGTTCTGTTGGCATAGGCCGCAATGCTTTTGTAAGCAGCCGCAGTGATTTAGTGCCAACTGAAATCTCACCAGTCTTTGTTTTTATCATTTCGCCGCTGGCTTCAACAAAATCACCGGTATCAAGTAGATTAATGTCTTTAATTCCTACAAAACCTTTAGCCGCATCAGTCGCTTCAATCTGGCCATCTTGAATAAATAATTGCACCTCACCCGTTTGGTCGCGTAGCACAACAAAAGCCAACTTTCCAAACTTTCGAATACTAACAATACGGCCATCAACCGTTACCGGCTTATTTTCAAGCTCGTCAAATTTGCTCTTCACATCACCAATCATGTGCGTGCGATATGATTTTGCTGGATATGCGTCAAAACCGAGTTCTTTTAACTCTGCTAGTTTGCGCAGACGTTCGTTGCGGTAGTCTTGTAGTGTTGCCATCGCTCACTAGTATAGCGCACCTCTGTTGAAAGTGCGAATTGATTTTACCATCAAAATGCTGTTGCTTTTCCGCATTCTAAGGAGTTTAATTAAGGTAAGATTAGTAAATAAAATAAAAAGGCCACAGCATAATGAGTATAGCCACCCAAGAACGAACAAGTTATGCGGGGACTGCTGAGAGCCCAAAATCTGCCGATTCACCAAAAGCCTACCAGATAATTGATGATCTTCTTGCCCGCGTTGATGAAATTTCAGACGAAGAGGTTGAGAGTGAATTTCACATACTGGCTGCTCTTGTCACAGGGGCGCAGCGTTTAGGCCTCCCCAAATATGCAGAGCAAGGCCAAATCGAGGAGTATAGAGCTACAGTCCCTGGGGCAGATGATTTGATTGAAAAAATCCATCAGACGGCTGAAGAGGTACTGGAACAGAGTCCCAATCTCACTGATCACGAGGCCGTTCTGACAGTTAATTATCTTGGCATCGCAGCAGACTTAACGAACGATGCAAGAATCTTGGACAAAACAATCAACGCACTAAAAGATACCCAAGATTACACATTGGTTAACTTGAAGCGGGCATTAGAATTTGCACGTCATAGAAATATGTTATTTTACACGGCTTATCGTGACATTAAGAATGGCAACCATGCACTCACAGCAGTTACAACTTCCGAAAGAATTCTTAGCGATGACCCAAGTGTGAGTGTGTTTTACAGAAAAGAAACACCCCGAAAAATCGATATGGATAACCTATTCCATGAATCGAAAACATTTACCGTGCCTGAAATTAATCCAGACTTTCAGTTCCTGAGTGGTGAACAGGCCAAAAAAATTGGCAGAGAAACTCTCCGCCAATAAAATCATGCGTGTTCGCTTAGCTCACTTTTACGAGTGTGTAATCAATCGAGCCCTTTGGTGTCGTAACAGTAGCGATATCGCCTTCTTTTTTACCCATAAGCGCTAGGCCGATTGGAGATTCGTTACTAATTTTCCCTTCGATTGGATTGGCTTCAACTGGCCCAACAACGTGGTAGTTTACCGTTTTCGTACCGTTTTTCAGTTCGACTTTACTTCCAATACCAACAGTTGATTTACGGCTTGTTTTTATTAGCTCGGCATTCATAATAATATCTTCAATCTCAGCAATCCGGCTTTCTACCAATCCTTGGTCTTCACGGGCAGCATCGTATTCGGCATTCTCGCTTAAATCACCGTAGTCACGTGCTTCTGCAATCTTTTCTGCAATTTCACCACGACGTGATTTCAAAGCCTCAAGTTCGGCTTCAAGTTCTTTTTTACCTTCTGCGGTAATTTGATACATTTTTTTCATAGGTTTTTCTCCTTTTCACTCTCGAAAATGACTCTCATAAAGTGGTGCCTAGCCGGCACCACGTATAAATTTCATTGTATGTGTGTTAAGTCTTTACCTTTTACGTAGGTATCGCCTTAATTAATCAATTATACCAATTTAGGCCATGAGCGTCAACAAATTATCTACTGCGCTAGGCGTTTCACGGCGTCTGCTGGAGCAATCATCTCCGTTGAGCCATTTGCTCGACTTGTCAGCTCATACTCACCCGCTTCTATGCCACGATCGCTCACAGTTAGACGGTATGGAATTCCCATAAGCTCCGCGTCTGCAAACTTAGCCCCTGGCCGCTCATTACGGTCATCATAAAGCACTTCCACGCCAGCCGTTTGTAGTTCTTCGTATAGTTTGTCAGCCTCAGCTGTGCCTTTTTCGCCAATCGCCACTAAATACACCTTATATGGCGCGATGTTTTCAGGCCATACCAAACCTTTATCATCAGCAAAATGCTCAGCAATCAGTCCCATTAAACGGCTTGGACCAATCCCATAGCTACCCATAATTACCTTCTTACGTGAACCATCCTCATCTGTAAAAGTTAAATCAAGCGCGTCAGAAAATTTGGTACCGAGCGTGAATATATTGCCCGCTTCAACTGCTTTCTTCTCAACCAATTCATCTTTGGTCACACCAAGGTCGGCCAACACTTCATCTGTATAAACCTCTTCATTAATCGCAATTCGCTTACCTTCATGAACGTAAATAATGTCTTCACCAACATCACTCAGTGTTTGGAATTCGTGACTATACTTTGCAAAACTGCCACCACTGGCAAACGTTTTATACGTTTCATTACCGATTCCGAGCCGATCATACACACGATGGTACGCTTCAGTTATCTCTTCATAAAATGCATCATGCTCCTCTTGTGAACGTGAAAAACTATACAAATCTTTCATCCAGAACTCACGGCCACGCATAAGCCCCGACTTTGAACGCAGCTCGTTACGGAACTTAATTTGGAACTGGTATGGATAAACCGGTAGGTCTTTGTAGCTTGAGATATAGCTCTTCATCAACTTCGTAAGCGGCTCTTCGTGAGTTGGCGCCAAGCCTAGGTCTGTGCCATTTGCAAGTTTTGTCTTAAACCACACATCCATCACATCCTCGCTCCACCTGCCAGATGCTTCCCATACATCTTTTTGCTGTAGAGCCGTAAGCGAAATTTCATTGCCGCCCACACCGTTCATTTCTTCGCGAATAATCTGAACTATTTTTTCAAGTACTCGTTTACCGTGTGGCAAATATGAATAAACGCCAGCCATCTCTTTGTATACAAAACCAGCTCGAATTAACAGTTGAGCGTTTTTAGCCACTTCGTCTGCCGGTGCGTCGCGAAGCGTTTTGGTGAATAATTTAGAAACTCGCATATCTCTTCTATCCTATCATCCGCTCGGTTACCGGGCAATAAACAAGAAATAATATGCTATGCCGTTTTTTAGTGCATGTAAAATCATTCCTGCCCAAATACTACCAGTTAATAGCCTTAGCATGCCCGCAATAATGCCAAGTGAGAATGTATCTGCAGCAGCGCCCCATTGCCACACCACGCCTTGCTCGGTAAATCCTGGCAAATGGAACAATCCGAATACAGCCGCAACCACCAGTATTCCTGCTATCTTCCCGGCTCGTTTCATAACTGCTCCTTGGAAATACCCGCGGAATAAAAATTCTTCCGCGAACGGTGCAATAACAACCAAGGTAAAAAACGCCAATATATACTCACCACGACTATGTAAGTTAGAAAAACTAATCTGCTGACCAACTTCGGGATTAATAATATGCAGTATGTCTGTACCTAGCCACAGCAACGCACTCGCTAATAAAAAATACGGCAGCACCGATAAGAGCCCTAGCCCAATGTCTGACCATGACGGCAATCGATACAATCCCAACTGGGTAAAGTCTGCTTTGTGCTTACGAATAATTAGTGGCAGTGCCACAACAATCGAGAGTGCGAATAGATAACCAAGTGCGGCACTTGCGGTCGCCTCTACAGTGCCATGTAGGGCGAATGGGAGACTCACGATAAGGATGCTGGCTAGTATTTGACCAATAATAACACCGCAAATAACCCATACGCTCAGTCCGAGCACACTAAGTGTTCTAGCCAATGAGTTTGCTAACATCGGCTACTGTCACCAGCACCACCAGGCCCATCAAAGTAATGAACCCTATGGTTTGAATTTTTTCTTCGCGTTCTTTGGAAAGTGGCTTCTTTAACAGCTTGAATACTGTCATAGTGGCCCATCTGCCACCGTCTAATGCTGGTATTGGTAATATGTTCATTACCGCTAAACTAAGTGATATTACGGCTGTTAGCAGAATAAGCGGCTTTATGCCCGCCTGCTGCATTTGCGGGAAAATCACACCGAGTATTCCTACTGGTCCTGAAACGCTACTGGAAGCATATGCCAGAGCTTCATCTCCAGATTTACGAGTTGCTTCGTCGCTGCTAAATCGGGTAGCAATACCCTCTCCAAGGCTTGTAACCACCTTGCCAAGGGCCGTGAACGTTTCACCTGTTAGTTGAGCAGTAGTTACCACACCAACAATCGGGGCCGACCATGTGGAACGAATTTCACTTAGTTGCTGATTGCTGCTAACTCCTAGGTAACCCTTGGCAGCATCTTTTTGACCGCGGAGCTTAACGGTTGTCGTATATTCTTGTCCGCCTCTCGAATACGTAACATCAACCTCTTTACCGCTATATCTTTTTGTTGCTTCCGATAAATCTGCAGAAGATTCAATGTCATTACTTTTAACAAGTAAAACGTTGTCGCCCTTTTTTAGCCCAGCTTTTTCGGCTGGCGACCCAGCCTGCACAGCAACGATAGTTACCGGTTTGGTAGTAGTCACTGTGTCGCTTGGAACAGAAAATTGGTTGGGAAGAATTTTTGGCATGCCAACCAGAGCCAGGAGTGTGAACAACACTACCGCGGTAAGCCAATTCATTAATACGCCAGCCAAAAGAATATTCGTTTTTTGCCCGTACGTCGCGGCGCCATAATCGCCCTTTTTGCTAGCAGAGTCATACTCCCCCTGAAGCTTTACGAAACCACCAAGTGGTAGCCAGTTAAGGCTATAGAGTACGTTTTTACCTAAAATACTTTGCTTTACTTTTTTACCCCACGCAAAAGGCGGAAACCCAATGCCGAATTCCTCCACGACCACCCCGTTACGCCGGGCGGCAATGCCGTGGCCAAGCTCATGTATCACCACAAGCAGCACTAAAATAATAAGCCCAGTTAGTATGCCTACAAGTAACATTTACCCTCCAAATCGTCGGCCACGCAGTTTATATGCTTTTAGTATATCGATTACGTCTTGCTTTGTCATGTCTGGCCAGTTCTTTTCTATGAATAGCAACTCACTGTAGGCCGATCGCCACAGCATGAAGTTACTAAGCCGCTGCTCACCACTGGTACGCACTATCAAATCGCATGGTGGAATATCTGGTGCATACAAATATCCGGCAATAAGCTCTGGCGTTACATCACTCGCCGGTACACCTGCTTCAATAATCTTTTTTACAGCATCGGCAATTTCTGCTTGTCCACCGTAGTTAAAACAAAGTGCCAATGTGCCACCAATATTTTCTTTGGTAGCATCTTCGGCCTCAGCAATCGCTTTGCACACCTTCTCGCTCACGCCATCCAACCGGCCAAGTACGCGCAACCGAATGTTTTTTTCTTGCAGAATATGCAGATCGGCGGTAAATATCTTCAGAACCAGTCCCATCAGCCGGCCAACTTCTTCTTCGCTGCGCTTCCAGTTTTCGGTGCTAAACACATACGCGCTTACATAGCTAACATCTTGCTCCAAAGTTTCAATCAACACATCTTGCACCGCGTTATAACCCGCCATATGACCTTCGTAGGCAGGCAGGCCGTGTTCGCGGGCCCAGCGTCGATTACCATCAACGATAAACCCTACATGAGTGGGTGTATCACTCATAGCGCGCTTACACCGTCATAACTTCGGCCTCTTTGGCCTTAAGGCGTTCATCAATCCGTGCCTGATAGTCAGCCATCAGCTTATCGAACTCTTTCTCAACTGCTTTTACATCGTCTTCAGACAGCTCTTTGGCATCTTTACGCCGTTTGGCATCTTTTAGAGCGTCTTGGCGGACTTGACGCAGTGCGATACGGCAATGTTCTACCTTATCACCAAGCTGCTTCACTAATTCGCGACGTCGCTCTTCGGTGAGTGCTGGAATCGGCACACGAATAACACGGCCATCATCGCTTGGATTCAAACCTAAACTTTGGTCGTCACGAATAGCGGCAGTTATTGCAGCAATATTACTCGGGTCAAACGGAGTAACCAGAAGCTGCTGCGCCTCAGGCGCCGTAACGTTAGCCACCTGATTAATAGGCATCTTTGTTCCATAGGTTTCTACCATAACACCACCTAACATATCAGGGTGCGCTCGACCGGTGCGTACTTTTTTCAAGTCGTCGTTAAAATGTTCGAGCGCATTCTCCATTTTTACTTCATATTGCTTCGTATCAAACATAGTTTCTCACTTTCTCTATAGGTATTTTATAACATTGACGAAATGAGCGTAAAACTTCTTTGGTAGGTTTTACCGAATAAGGAGATGTTTCAATGATTCACTAGAATCATTATACTACTGATATGCCTATTAGGAGTATTTCCCTACTGAACGTCCGCTCACATGAGCTTTCTAGCTATGAGTTCGCCGACACGATAACCCTTATTTTGGGTCCAAATGGTACCGGTAAAACTACCATTATCGAAGCTCTTTACCTGCTGCTTCGCGGTACTAGTTTTCGTGGGCGTGACCGCGATGTTATTGCTCATACACAACAACGGTCTGTCATAAAGCTGGCTCATGACGACACAGAGCGTCGCGGTGAGCTACGAATCAATGAGGGAAAAATTGCTAAAGAGTTCTTGATTGAAGATAAAAAAGTTGCTCGGCTACCGGTTGAGGCCCGCTGGCCAATTGTACTGTTCGAGCCAGATGAACTGCGCTTACTCACCTCAAGCCCGCAGCGTCGCCGTGATTTTATAGATGGTATTATAGCTCGGCTGTCACCTACCTATTCAACCGTGCTTCATCGCTACCAACGAACGCTGTTACAGCGCAACGAATTACTTAAACAGCTAGAAGACCTCGGCATGGCCAATTGGCAAGCTCACCTATTCGCCTGGGACGTAAAGCTAAGCGAGCTGGGCGCTACTATTATTAAAGCTAGGCTAAACTTTCTTAAGCATAGTAATGAGCATCTATCGCGACTTTATTCTTCAATGGCCGATTCGGAACACTCGGTTATTGCTAGCTACGTTGGCCCATTCACGGTTAATAACGATAATTTGCAGCAATTACTCCTCGACAAACTTGAAGCTAATCGAAAACAAGATGCAATTCGAGGCTTCACTAGTGCTGGTCCTCACCGCGATGATATTGCATTGTACCTCGACGGACATGCGGCAACCGAGTCGGCTTCACGCGGCGAACTCCGCACTATCATGCTTGCTTTCAAGTTGCTCGAGGTTGAACTACAAGCCCATCATTCAGGCAAAAAACCGCTTATCTTGCTCGATGACGTATTTTCAGAACTCGATATCACTCGTGAACAACACCTTATGAAATCGCTCGAAGGCTACCAAACGATTATTACAGCTACGGACCTTCGTGATGAACTAAAAGTTAATGCAAAAATTATAATGCTAGGTGAACTCGATGCCGCGCCGGAATCTCTCTAATAAGCGACGTATTAATCAGCTGGCCCAACCAGTACTTAATCAGCAGTGTCAGTCCAAACGACGCTTTCCTACTGAAAAACAGGCCGCAAGAGCAGCTGATGATCAAATGCTTACGGATTTTCATCTTCGATTGGGTATTTATCGCTGCGAACATTGCCAAGGATGGCATCTAACCAACCAAGGAAAAGCTTAAAAACCGGGTTGTAACCCTACCAGCCACTAGATTCGTATACACTCGATGTGCCGGAAGGCATAGTATTCATAGAGTTATAGGCGTAGAAAGAAGATTGATTCCAACCTGTCTTGATTTGATTAACCGCCTCTTTCCTTGCCGCCTTCTTCGCCGACATACCGGCACGCACACCAACGCTTGTTGCCGTGCCAACTGGCATAACAACGGTTTTAACAACCGCTTTCCCAAACTTTATTTTCCTTGCAATTCGAATCTTCTCGTTTTCATCTTTTTCTAAGCCATAGTATTTCATCACTGATTCTTTGGCGGCTGCTACACCTGCTCCAGCAACTTCAAGACCCGCACCCATAGCAACACTCTTGGCTATATCTATATGTGATGCGCGGTTATCCCACATACCGGTGGCTACATCAGCAAACTGCTGAATTTGGCCTGGATTTTCATACGCATTCGTAGCGACTGCTTGTAGCGTATCTTTTGTACCACCAAGTGATGGCAGACGATTCATAACGGCATCAAGTGCTTTTCGGCCTAAACCATGAACAACAGTATCTCTTAGCTCGCGCAGACGTTCGCTAACCCTTGATTCCTGAGTAGTTACTACGGTTGACTCATAGGATGACTGCGGCATATTCCACCCGCTGCCCCAGTCGTTGTCAGGAGCGGTAGGCGCACCCCAGTCATTATAACCACCTGGAGAATCCGGGATGCCAGCGCTTATCGGCTGACCAAAATCCCAGCTACTGGTGCCGATTTCTGGTGCTGTGGTAGGTGCGGTGTTAAAGTTACTACGCATAACTCTCTTACTACTTCATAACACGAGCAAGGATACGTCGAGCGAAGCCCCGCTTCATTTTCACTGAGGACTCGTTCCTAGATGATTCAACTTCTTGACTTGCTCGTCGAACAATCGCTTCATTCATCAATCGAAGCTCAACTTGTTTTTTGGTTGCTTCATCAATATTACCAAGTGCCATAACTCTTTCTTTGATTACTTCTACTTCTGGCTTCCCGATAATTTTTGCCGCCACGTCACTCGCGTCCCAAACATCAAGCATGTCGACTTCTGGAGCCTGAACCCCGGCATTTTCGTGAGCCTGTTTCCAAACATCAAGTGGCTCTGGAACAATAATCTTCTCGGCTGTTCTTGCATTATCAGTTTCGCCAGAGAAATCCCAAGCGCCACCACTAACCTCTGCGCCTGCCTTTATAAAGTCCTGAACTCCTGGTCTTCCGCCTTGCGCAAAATACGACATCGTCGATAGAGGATCGACGCTAAAATCTCTTGGGCCGCCATCACCTTTCGTCCAGTCAGCAATCTCAGCAATTTGCTCTGGTGTAATAGTTTGTTTCTCATTTGATAGTGTGAATTCTGTCATAATATTTGTTTTTTAATACCTATACCCTAATCTTAGCATAAGCTCTATATTTTGTCAACTGTTATACCATATTAAATAGCCCCTGACACATCGCCTGGGACTATTTAATTGAGTAAAAGAAGATTACTCTACTCTGTTACGCCAAGCTCAATTCGCTTGAACTGTGAAATACGAATGTTTTCACCGCGACGAGCAATTTCTTCCTTGATGAATTCACCAACGGTTTTGCTGTCGTCTAGAATGTAGCTTTGTTCGGCTAATACTTGCTCAGCAAAATGCTTTTTAACTTGGCCTTCAACGATTTTTTCAGCCATATCTGCTGGCTTGCCTTTTAAGCTATCGCTTGCCAGTAGCTCAGCTTTTTTAGCTTCAAGCACATCAGCAGGTACATCTTCGAGCGTTGGATATTTAGGGTTCATAGCTGCAATCTGCATGGCGATTTGGTGCGCGAATTCTTTGAATTCAGGTAAGCGCGCCACAAAGTCGGTTTCGCAGTTTACTTCTACCACTACGCCGATACGGTTTGAGTGTACGTAGCTTTCAATTAAGCCTTCACGTGTTTCACGATCGCCTTTTTTCTCAGCTTTGGTAAGACCCTTCTTGCGGAGCGCTTCAAGCGCCTTATCAAAATCACCTTCAGCTTCCACTAGCGCCTTTTTAGCATCAGTTAAACCAAGGCCGGTCAACTCTTTCAATTTCTTGATATCTTCAACAGTAACTGCCATAAAATACTCTCCCTTCGGGAATAAGACAAACCTTGCGGTTTTTCTCATCGCGCCATACGAGTGAATAAATCACTCGGGATGGGCTGTTCTTTTCCCTTCTTCTTAAAGTTACTTAGTTTCTTTAGCGGAAGTTAAGCCTTCCTTGGTAGCTGCTACAAAGTAGTCGAGTAGTAGCTGGGTGCCCTTAATTGCGTCGTCGTTACCTGGAATAACATAATCAACAGCGGTTGGATCAGCATTCGTATCAACTACACCAACCACTGGAATGTTCAGATTACGTGCTTCACGAATAGCGTTTGCATCAGTAATTGTATCAACCACCACAACCGCACCTGGAGTACCGCTAAGGTCTTTGATACCGCCGTATTTAGCGTTCAAAACGTCGATTTCTTCCTGGAAGCGCTGCACTTCTAGCTTGTTGTAACGCTTTTCAAGGTCACCAGAATCCATACGACGCTCTAAATCGTGCAGTTTCTTGATTTGCGCGGTCATAGTAGCAACGTTAGTAAGCATGCCACCAACCCAACGTTCGGTTACATATGGCATACCAGCGGCTTCCGCGGCAGCCTTAACAATGTCTTTGTGCTGCTTCTTAGTGCCAACAAACAGTACTTTTTTACCGCCAGCCACAGTTTTAGTTAGGAATGGCAATGCCGCTTCCAAACCTTCTGCAGTCTTTACAAGGTCGATAATGTGCGTTTCCTGACGCTTTGAGTGAATATATGGCGCCATTTTAGGGTGCCAACGGCTAGTTTTGTGTCCAAAATGAACACCAGCTTCTAGCAGAGCTTTCATATCAACAGCAACAGCCATGATATCCTTCTCCCTTCACATCCGCCCTTCTAGATTTCTCGAAGGATATACGGCAGATGTTGTTTCGTTAAATTAATTACATGAATAAGAATACCAAAAAACGTATCAGGGTTCAAGACCTGGCCTCTAGTCGCTAGCTTCTATCCTTGCACCCAGGCGGCCCACCCGCCTGGCGGTGTTTGATGCAACCAAGCACCTGCATCGTTCGAAACACCCGCGGCCGGACAATCAGTAGAACCAGTGCCAGTTATTCCTGCATGCTGCTTAATTGTAGGTGAGGTACTTGAAATATAAAACGAGGTGCCTGACTTAGACCGACCCACAAATGCATAGCTTGACCCATCGCTCATCGCGCAAAAGAGTAATGAACTTGTGGTGCTGTAGTAAGATGACTTTGACACCCTCACCCCTTCTGACGCCAGCCATGAACCTGTTGGATACTTACCAAATTCCGCATTATACAAACTAACTTTTTTAGATAAATTAGTTAAATCACTTTGCACCGCTGAGTCATTTGCACGACTTTGTATCCCGTTATACGCAACAATAGTTATTGCCGCCAAAATCGCAATCACCACAATAACAATAAGCAATTCTACAATAGTAAACCCTGTTTGTTTTGCCCACGGTTTCATACTTAAATTCTACCACACAGTCCCCCTTTGACATATCAGCCAAAAACAGATACAATTATACGGTTATGAAAAGCAGTATACACCCAACAAATTACCGCCCGGTCGTATTCAGCGACGATGTGGCTGGGTTTGCGTTTTTAACGCAAAGCACTGCGCCAACTGACGAAACTATCAAATGGGAAGACGGCAACGAATACCCGCTTGTGAAGGTTCACATCAGTAGCGCGTCTCACCCGTTCTTTACCGGTGAAGAAAAAATCATCGACACCGAAGGTCGTGTCGATCGCTTCAAGGCTAAGTTCGCCGCAGCAGAAGCCCGCAAGGCTGAGCTTGCCAACAAAGCAAAGAAGAAGTCAGCCCAACAAGCTAAAAAAGCTACCAGCGATAAATAGCTTCGCTAATCTAACGCTGCCACTTACATTTTAAGTGGCAGCGTTTTGATATACTGGAATTACTAATTATGAGTACATCTATGCAATCTACGCTACCAACCCAAACCTCGTCTGTTAATAAAACCAAGGTTATTTGGGGGATACTTTGCCTCGTTGCTCCGACTGCCTTGATACTCTTTACGCTTATCGCCTATGCAGTCACTAATTTTATGTTTTCAAGTATAGAACCACCAACAGACTCTATATATACGCAGTGCCCAGACACTATTAATGGGGTATGTAAACAGCCCATGGACTACAACTATGAGGAGCCTGCGCTAAGAACTATTACAAATATTGTACTCTTCCTCGTAGGAGCTGTTGCGACATTAGTGTGGCTGCCAGGGGTTATAATAGGAATCGTTTTACTCGCCAAATCAAAGAAGTAATTTATGCCACTAATTAATCTAAACATCGAAGAACTACAAAACGAAAAGTCTGAACTGACTGAATTTTTATCACGCCCTGACGCGTTTAGTGATTCCACGTTCGCCAGCAAAAACCGCCGGTTAACCGAGCTAGAGAGCTTGATTGAAAAAGCCAATTTGCGCACGTCTTTAGAGAAACAGCTTAAAGAAGCTAAGGAACTCTCTGGTGGCGGCGACGAGCTGGCTGAACTAGCTAAAGCTGAGATCCCCGAACTTGAACAGCAGCTCGAAGCACTTAATGAAGAGTTATTCATTCTCCTTACGCCAAAGGACCCGAACGACGAAAAAAACGTTATTATGGAAATCCGAGCTGGTGCCGGTGGCGACGAAGCGGCGATTTTTGCCGGTGATTTATACCGTATGTATCTTCGCTACTGTGAATCGCACGGCTTTAAAACCGAGCTCATAAGCGAAAATCGTTCGGATAATGGCGGCTACAAAGAAGTTATTTTCGAAATTAAAGGCAGTGACCTGCCACCCTATGCCACATTCAAATTCGAATCCGGCGTGCACCGCGTACAGCGTGTACCGGCTACAGAATCCCAAGGTCGTATTCACACCTCAACGGCAACCGTAGCAGTACTGCCAGAAGCCGAAGAAACCGATATCGTTATCGATCCAAAAGACCTCCGTATCGACATTTTCCGCGCCAGCGGCCATGGTGGCCAATCGGTTAACACCACCGACTCAGCCGTACGCATCACTCACCTTCCATCAGGCCTTGTCGTAAGTAACCAAGATGAAAAATCGCAGCTAAAGAACAAAGAAAAAGCCATGAGCGTGCTTCGCTCTCGGCTACTGCAAATTAAAGTAGACGAGGAAAACGCCAAGCTTACCGCAGAACGCCGTGGACTAATTGGTAGTGGTGACCGGTCTGAAAAGATTCGTACCTATAACTACCCGCAAGATCGCATTACCGACCACCGCATTGGCTACAGTCGTAGCGGCATCACCCAGGCGATGAATGGCGATATCGATGATTTAGTTGAAAAGCTAGCCGCCTACGAGCGCGAGCTCAAAGCTCAAAACGCCGAAGCGTAATTCTATTTACCGAGTTGTAATAACTCAAAATCTTTTTGCTCAATTTCTTCAAGGTTTGCCAAAACGACGCGCCTTTCCTCTATAAGGTCATTTATTACACCCTGAGTGACCTCCCTTGCATCTTCTAATGCCTGAATCAGCCGCACTGTATCAGCTTGGCTGTGCCCATTGAATCGCCTAGAGGCAATATCGGAATCGTTAGTTAAGCCTAAATCGTCAATATATCCTTGAATAGCAAGTAAGTGATCTTTTTGAACAGCTATTTCATTATCTATCCTTGCCATGGCTGCATTTATTTCGGTTATCCCGTCATCAACTTGTACCAGTTCGACTTCACGAATATGTGTAATGGCCGCTAAAAGCGATTCATGGGTAGGAAAATAAAGAATGTCACCACCAATATCAGAGTTAGGGCTTTGTATCACTTCTCCAGTTGATTTTCGCCCCAGCTGAGCATGTATGTCGGTGACATTAGTAACTTCGCCAGACGTCGGTTCGGATGTTTGTGTTAGCGGCGGTTGATCATGAAGTATACTCATAGGCGCGCGTGGTTTATAGCACTACACTACGCCTGTGTTAACCATCTGTCAAACTATTTTGCACTAATCTTTATTGCTTAATCTATAGATTCTGGGACTGTAATATCTTTACCAAGGTCTTCTGACCCAAGATTAGCTTTGCCATCCTGAAATACATCAGGGTTCATTGCAACAATCTTATTAACCGTGTCAGCCGTATGGCTCGCACCGCCGTCAACATCATTTTTAGCAATATCGCTAACAGTATCACCTTTATTGATGGTTACAGTCTTTTCGCCATGAAAATCCGTATCAAGAGCTTCTTGCAAACCAGCACCAAGCCCAACAACAGCAGCTAGACCGCCTAGTGCAAGCACCGCCTTACCCCGAAGCGTCAGCCTTGTCTCGGGTTTCTTTGTTAGGCGCTTGTCGGCCACTGCCAGACTGTAACCCTCAATCAACGTGTCACCAGCTTGGGGCGGTGTTGTGGTTGAACGTGTTGGAAATTCAAGAATAGTTGCATCCTCACCGCCAACATCTTCACTGTGATGCTCCTTGGCAGAGTGTGCCAAGGCAATAGCTTGGTCGTCGTGTTGTGTGTCGGTTTTTGGTGTTTCAAGGTCCATATTTTCATACTATCACGTTTAAGCTTATTTGTCAATATTTTGCGTATTATGCAAGAGGTGGGATAATGTAAATATGACGATTAACGAGTGGCTACGGGATGCTACCAATGAGCTTGCTGATGCGATGCTCCCTTCACCGCGCCTTGATGCTGAAATAATCCTAGCGCACACTATAAAGCACCCGCGCACCTACCTGCATGCCCATGGCGATGAAGAAATCAGCCCTCGTACCGAAGATATCGCCAACGCACGCATTGATCTACGCACCGACCGTGTGCCTGTAGCCTACATTATTGGTCACAAGGAGTTCTATGGCCGTAGATTCCAAGTAAACCCAACCGTACTGATTCCCCGCCCTGAATCTGAACAACTAATTACGATGTTAAAGCAACTAATCCCCAGTACCGCGGCACTGCCAGGCGTGGCTGCCAAACGGCTGGTTGACGTTGGTACTGGCAGCGGCTGCTTAGGTATTACTGCCAAGTTAGAATTCCCAGAGCTCAGCGTTGCGCTCACCGATAATAGCCGGCACGTGCTTTCCGTGGCCACTAAAAATGCCAGCTTGCTTGGTGCCGAAGTAGAAACATTTGAAAGTGATTTGCTAGCTGACTACCCATACTCGCCCGACATTGTGCTAGCAAATCTTCCTTATGTTGATAAAACTTGGGATTTTTTGTCGCCTGAACTCGCTAACGAGCCCGACGAAGCGCTGTATGCCGACGATGGAGGATTAGCAATTATTAAGCGCTGTGTTGAGCAAGTAGCCGCACGTGGTAAAACCGGTACATTATTGTTGCTTGAAGCCGATACTAGCCAATTAGATGGCATTGTTTCCTACGCTCGTACATACAAATTCAAAGAGCAACTGCGCGATGAATACGCAGTTGCTCTGTTGCTTGAGACCAATTAATCAATCTTCCAAACCCTCAACGAAACAAGAGTAAAGCGACTGCAACACCAGAAATTACATCGAACAACGTGAATTTCTGGGCGTGGAGTGGTCTTGTGAGTGAGGGATTGAGGCTCAGTTTGGTTATTGTCCATTATAGTTTGTCCAATCGGTAGCTAGGTCAAATCCGTAAGGGTAGCGCACGGCGAATCCACCGGTATCATACACTTTGCCAGGGCCCATACTTGTATCAACCACCGAGCATCGCGGATAGGCCCCATAATTGGCAGCTACTAGTATATACCCGTCTTTATCAATCTTGGCTCCATCGCTGCGAATGCTATAGCTATTGCCCGGGCCACAGGCGCCTATTACGATATTCATAGGGAGGTCATAATAGGTTTCACGGTGAGCAACACCCATATTATCAACGTACACCTGCGC
>CAZVUR010000006.1:0-25712 GCA_964629385.1 uncultured Candidatus Saccharibacteria bacterium
GGTTGATTACCGGGTATATTTTAATTTGCTCTCTAATTATTTTGTTTGTTGGGAAAGTTCTTCAAGCAACTGGTTCATGTCAGCTACGTTGTCTAGCCTAAATTGCGCGCGAGTATGGCCTGGGCCAACTTTTATGGTAACCGCTTGATGAGCTAGTTCGCGGAACATATCTTCATCAGTAAAATCATCGCCAGCTACGAGTGTAAAGTCGGGTTCATACAGTGCATCAAGTTCGTTAGCCGCCGCTCCTTTACTGATTTCGACAGGTTTGATTTCTATGATTTTATCGCCGCTATAAACGCCAATTTCATCGTCATCTATAGCATTAATTAATTCTCGTTTTAATTCGCCAGCTCGCACATATGCCAGCTCGGGTACCACGTTACGGTAATGCCACACCAACGAGTAATCTTTTTCCTCAATTTCTGCACCCGCTGTGCGTGAGACAAATCGTTCTAAGATAGGTTTGATTTGTTTTTTAATACGGCCAAAATCGTTTTCTATGCGCGACCATTTGCCATCATATTTTGTCCAGGCGCCATGTTCGGCAATAAGCGTGACGTTTATGCCACGGAACCAGCGCTCCAACGCCTTACGCGGCCTACCGCTAACAATAGCCACATGATTCCTCTCATCGTCGGCTAATCGCTTTAGTAAACGACGAAGCTTTAACGAGGGCTGCGCAAGCAAAGCACGTGGACTTGATACAAAATCCCTTACGGTTCCATCGTAGTCTAAAATTATTAGGCGGGACTGTGCCGCATGATAGGTATCTAACATGCGTACTCTGTCTTCCGCAGATAACATTTTTCGATGATGCTTACCACGCCCATCAGCTGCAGCCTCTAAGTCACCTAAAAAACCGTGTGCCCATGTTTGCACAGTGTAAGACCGTAATCGTCGCTGCATGTCGCGAATCCTGCGCAGTTGATCGCGTTTGCTCATATTTAACGCTTCATTCATAGCATGCGCAACCGAGCGTGTATTTAATGGGTTAATACTTAAAGCTTCGGGTAGTTCATCAATCGCTCCGGCCATTTCGCTTAGGAGTAATGCTCCTGGGCGGTTATGTTTTGAAGCAATGAATTCTTTGGCAACTAAGTTCATCCCATCGCGTATTGGTGTTACTAATGCAATGTGAGCTATAGCATATAGCGCCACCACTTCATGAAATGGTCGATTTTGGAATTGGTATGAAATAGGCGTCCAATCCACTGTGCCGAATTCGCCATTAATGCGACTCACGGCTTGTTCAATGGTTTCACGTAATTCTTGGTAGGTTCGTACTTCCGTGCGGGAGGGAACAGCAATCATTATCAGTTTTACTTTACCTCGCCATTTTGGGTACTGCTCAAGCAATGTTCTGAATGCATTCAAACGATCCGGAATACCTTTACTGTAGTCCAACCGATCTACCGAAAGGATTACTTTCATACCATCATAGCTTTGCTCCAACGAACTGATTGCTTTTTTAGTTTCGGACTCCTGCAGCGTCTTACGGAATTTTTCATAGTCAATCCCAATTGGGTAAGCATCGGTTTTTATCGTACGCCCCTGGTACTCCAAAACACCTTGCTGATTATTTACGCCAAGTAATCGTAAGCAACTTGATAAAAAGTGCCGTGCATAATCAAAAATGTGAAAGCCAATTAAATCTGCTCCAAGCAATCCTTCTAAAAGCTCTTTGCGCTGTGGTAATAGTCGGTAAATCTCGAATGACGGGAATGGAATATGAAGGAAAAAACCAATCGATGCGGCAGGAAACGTTTCACGAAGCAACTTTGGGAGTACCATCAATTGATAATCATGTATCCAAATTGAACTGGCGCTACTCGCAACTTTTTTAACCGCTGCTTCAAAGAGTTTATTTACTTCTACATACGCTTGCCAATACTCTTCCTTTTGCCGTGTTAATGATTGGAAATAATGAAATAATGGCCACAACGTATCGTTTGAATAGCCTTCGTAGTAAAGTTCGACTTGGCTTTTGGTTAGATATACCGGGTAACAACCATGCTTTGCCAGCTCAGCCGTGATTTCATGTTTATCTTGTGCCGTAAGTTCATCAGCGGCAATCCCTGGCCACCCCACCCATACACGATCTTCATTACTGAGGGTCGACATTGCCGTGGCTAGCCCGCCAGAGCTTGCTTCAAAGTGTAACTTACCATCCCGTTTGGTTACGCTGATTGGCAATCGATTCGATACTACAACCAATTTATACGTACGCATGTGTATATCAGTATAGCGTTTATTTAACCTTAAAGCGAATTAACAACGAGCCCGCTCATCACACCAACGGCAATTATGCCCGTACCCAGTAGCAGTACTTCCAGCCCGTCGCGCCAGCCATTCATGTGCAGCATGTAGCCTCTGAAAAATCCTGCTGCGAATAACAAGGCAAGGGTAATACCTACGCTTATCATAACCGCAATACTGTTCTCTTTTATGATTAGCAGCGGCAACACAGCAACAAAACTAATCATAAAATAGCACACGAATTCAATAAGTGATGGTACAAAATAGTGCCGGAAGGCACTTTTTTTCTCCCGGCCATCAAGTTCGTCCATAAAATGCTCGCTGCTATATTTTACGCTCGATGAATTAAACCCATTCACGATAATGCTAACAATTGCTGTCGTGAGTAATATTTCTTTATGCATGCCAGCGATGGCCAAAGCCGCCACAATGCTTGCCCCAATTGCAAAACCACCCTCTATACCTTCGAATGCGGCTAAAAATCGTTGTGTGCCAAATGGTAATGCCACGGCACGCCGCCTGGCGTGGAGTGGGTGGTGTTTTGATGAAGATGAAATCTTTTGCATTATGTAGCAGTGTACCAGATTTGCGCGAAAGAAGGCATAATCGGTATACTAAGCATACCAATGGCAAAAAAACACCCGATTCGCATCTTCTTTATAAGTGGGCTCATCACACTTCTTAGCCTCGCGGCAATCGCAGGCTTACTTGGCCCCGAAGCTCTGTTAATCGCTACCATTCTTATCCTTGTTGAAATTACTTTCAGCTTTGAAAACGCCATCATTAACGCTAAAGTACTTTCGACAGTAAGTGAATTTTGGCGCAAAATTTTTATTACTATTGGTATTTTAATTGCTGTAGTTGGCATGCGGCTTATATTTCCGATTGCTATAGTGGCCATTACCGCTGATTTGACCATGAGACAGGTGATTGACTTGGCTCTAAATCATCCAACTGAGTATGCAGCTGAACTTACCGAGGCGCACATATCAATCGCGGCATTTGGCGGCATGTTTTTAACTATGTTGTGCCTCCACTTTTTCTTCGATCCAAAGCGTAAAGTTCGCTGGATAAGCGTAATTGAAAAGCCACTGCAGGATATGAGCAGATGGTGGCTCTATAGCGCAATAAGCATAGTCATTCTTGTTGTTTTAAGTATTTTACCTGCCAATCACGAGCCAAAGCAGACATTTATAGCTGGCCTTACTGGCATTGTGACGTATATCGCTATACATGGATTAGCTGAGCTATTCGCCCGTAAGCAAAATCATAGTAGAACGAAAGTACTAAAAACAGGTATGGCCGGCTTCATGGCATTCCTGTATTTAGAAGTACTCGACGCCAGCTTTAGTTTTGACGGAGTAATTGGCGCATTTGCTGTAACGACTGATGTAATCTTAATTGCGATTGGTCTCGGAATCGGCGCCCTATGGGTGCGTAGTCTTACGATTTTCATGGTGGAACATAAAGTATTACATGCCTACCGTTATTTAGAACATGGCGCACATTACACGATTGGCGTACTGGCCTGCGTGCTCTTAGCGGGCATATTTTTTGACATTCCAGAGATAATTGCCGGAGTATCCGGAATTATTATCATTAGCACTGCAATAATAAGTTCACTTCGCGCCCAGCATAAGTAGTGCCATTCAAAAAAACAATACCGCCTTACTTATCATTCTTCAAGGGTCTAACCCTAAACAGATGTAATAAGTGGATTTTTTGAATTTTATGGCTTTTTGCGCCAACTAGCTTGATTGGGCAAGCACAAGCATAGTTGCCCACGTTACAAATTTGTGCTATAATAAAGAGATAATACATCAATGTTGGGAGGCTGTAGTCTATACACGCCGTTCGTACCACAGAAAGGATTAATAACTACCATGGCTAAGAAAGCCGAATTGCTTGAAAAAGCTGCCGAACTAAAACTAGAGGTTTCGGAAAAAAACACGATTGCTGAAATCGAAGAAGCAATTGCGAGTGCCGAAAAGCACGAAGTAAAAGCAGCTGCTCCGGCAAAAGCTGGCAAGCGTAGCGAGAAGGCCCTTAAAGAAGCTGAGGAAAAGGCCGAAAAGGAAGCACGTAAAGAAGCTGGTGACACTACTCCACAAGATGAAGATGCTGAAGCTCGTGTTAAAAAAGGCCCAGCACCAAAAGTTCGCTCTAAGCTAGAACGCCGCGGTAAAAACTACCGTAAGGTTGCTGAGCAACTTGAAACAGGTAAAGTATACCCGCTTGCCGAAGCACTTGAGCTAGCTGTTAAAACAAGTCCTGTTAAGTTTGATGCCAGCGTGGAAGTACACGTACGCTTAGGTGTTGACCCACGCCAGGCTGATCAAAACATTCGTTCAACTGTTGTTTTGCCTAACGGCTCTGGTAAGACCATTCGTGTGGCCGTATTCGCCCCAGAAAGCGACCACGCGGCCGCTACTAAAGCTGGTGCTGACGTTGTAGGTGACGAAACGTTTATTAAACAGCTCGACAAAGAAGAACTGAACTTTGACGTTCTTATTGCTACACCACAATACATGCCAAAACTTGGTAAGTACGCACGGCTACTTGGGCCACGCGGCTTAATGCCAAACCCAAAGAGCGGTACTGTTGCCATTGACGTTGCCAAAGCCGTTACTGAAGCCAAAGCTGGTAAAGTTGAATACCGCGTAGACAAGCAAGCCATTGTTCACCTAAGCATTGGTAAGGTGTCATTTGGCGCTGATAAGCTAGCCGCGAATGCGAAAGCATTCTTCGACAGCCTACAGTCACAAAAACCATCAAGCCTAAAAGGTGGCTATGTAAAAACTACTGCAATTACCACAACTATGGGCCCCGGCATCAAGGTAGAGAACGTTGTCAACTAACACGTTACAAGCGTTAGTAAATAACCCGGTCTAAACGCCGGGTTATTTTAATGCTATACTTTTAGTAGTAGATTCGGAGGGAATAATGCGACAATACTTAGACTTACTGCAAGACATTTTGGATAATGGGGTAGATAAAAATGATCGTACAGGAACTGGCACACGCAGTGTGTTTGGGCGGCAAGTACGCTACGATTTGGCCGATGGGTTCCCGGCTGTTACCACCAAAAAGCTGTATTTCAACTCTGTCGTACACGAACTATTGTGGTTCTTAAAAGGCACGGGCAACATTGAATATTTAGCTCAAAACAATGTACATATTTGGGATGAATGGCCATTCAAAGCATATCTCGAAAAGAATAGTCTGCCGATTCCTGAAGTGAATTCCGATGAGTGGAAATCCGGGATGAAAGACTTTATTCAAAAAGTCGCCACCGACCACGATTTCGCTATGAGATGGGGTGATTTAGGCCCAGTATACGGTGTTCAATGGCGTCATTGGCCAGATGGAAAGGGCGGAGAAATCGACCAAATTGCCAATGTGATTGATATGATTAAAAACTCACCAGATTCACGCCGCATGATAATAAGTGCCTGGAACCCGGGTGAAATCGACGAAATCGTTCACATGGGTGGCTTACCACCATGCCATAGCCTATTCCAGTTTTACGTAGCAAACGGCAAGCTGAGCCTTCACTTGTACCAGCGTTCAGCCGATACATTCTTAGGCGTGCCATTCAACATCGCCAGCTACTCACTACTTCTCGCTATGATCGCTCAAGTCACAGGATTAGAGCAGGGTGAATTTGTACACACATTGGCTGATACGCATATTTACAGCAACCACTTTGAGCAAGTTAAAGAGCAGCTTAGCCGCACGCCAAAAGAATTGCCAACATTATGGTTAAACCCAGAAGTAAAGAACCTAGATGATTTTACTTTCGATGATATACGTTTAGAAAATTACAATCCAGATCCGCCCATCAAAGCTCCGATTGCGGTTTGACCTCATTTAAACTAGATTATAGGTGCAATGATATCCGTTACCTTGGTTATTCGGCCCTGCTCTAACGGGAAGACCAATACTCGGACACGGTCCAGTTCCTATTTGAAAAACGTACATAATCCAGTAAGTCGAATTATCCGTACTATAAAGTAAGCCGCGACGAGAAGGATTTGCGGTTCCAGCCGTAGTATCCGTTGTATCGGGCTCTGGATAAGAAGATGTATAGGGCTGAACTTGACTAAGAAAAGTAGATTTTACCGTCCATGATGTACTATCCCAACATTGTCCATTATTTCCTTGATACGTGGTGGTACTGCCCAAACAAGAGTATACGGTTGGCCACGAGCCAGTTTCTGAATTGTATAATTTAAGAATTTTTGCCCAAGCAGCTGCCGCATTCACCGTTTGCGTATTTTTTGCACGTGTTTGAATTCCATTGTAGGCGACGATTGTTATTGCAGCTAGTATTGCTATAACTACAATCACAATCAAAAGTTCAACAATTGTAAACCCACGCCTTTTATTCATACATGAATTCTACCATATTTATACGCGAGGCAGTAGCTCAACGGCGTCGGTATTCGACAAAATCAAACGCATATTTATTCTTTTCGTCTGAGTCATGATGTTCACGCGAAATCTCTTGCCATTTTGCTTCGTTAATCGTAGGGAAGAATACGGTAGCTTGCGGGAACTCGGCTTGAACTTCTGTTACGTACAATATGTCCATGTCATCAACAGCGTCAGCATACACCTGACCGCCACCAATTACAAAGATAGGGTAGCGTGCCAATTCATATGCTGAGTTCAAGCTATTTGCTGTTAGCACTCCTTGAACACCAGTTGGCGTTCGTGAAACGACAATGTTTTCTCGGTTCGGCAGCGGCCGGCCAATGCTTTCAAACGTTTTTCGGCCCATAATAATCGAGCCACCAGTAGTTAACTTCTTAAAATGGGCCAAGTCTGCTGGTAAATCGCGAATCCATAACAAATCATTATCGGCACCTATGCCGTTATTTTTATCGACTGCGACCACAATTGCTTTCATAACTTAATTTTAGCATGCTACAATGACTAATAAGTTTATGGGAGTATATAGTAATACCGAAATTCGGGCGGCAGTTGAAGACGGCACGATTGTGTGCGTGCCATTTAATAATGACCATGTAAGCGAGGCCAGTTTAGACTTCACCTTAGGCCATTATTTTTATAAACAAGAATTTCAGCCTGAAGCAGCGGGAGTATACAACCCGTTTGATGAATCCGATGTGGCCCGTTACTTTAAAGGCCCACTTGAAGCTATTCCACACAAAGAGTGGTGTGATAAAAACGGCGTAAAGTTATTTGAGAATATTCCTGAAGATCATCCAATTATCGTATTGCAGCCAGGCGAGCGAATCCTTGCTCATACACACGAATTTGTTGGCATTCGTGCTCATGGTGGCGCCTGTGAAGTAAAAAGTCGTAGCAGCTGGGGCCGAAATGGAGTTGCGGTATGTTTTGATGCTGGCTGGGTTGACCCCGGCTATATTAACCGCATTACTCTCGAAATTTATAATCTTAACATGCACGAAAGTGTAGTACTGCCCGTGGGTGAGCGTGTTGGCCAACTTATTTTCCATCATACCGGCCCAGTTGAGGGCGGCTACGCCGAAGGCCGTAAGGGTATGAGCGGCAAGTATCAGCACACTGACAATTTAGAAGAATTAAAAGCCACCTGGAAACCAGAAGATATGCTGCCTCGTGCCTACAAAGACAAGCGCGTACCGGCGCCTGTGATCGACGGCTTGGCACCAGGAATGAAGTAAGTATGGGAGTGTTTATTGCAATCGAGGGCGGCGATGGCTCCGGCAAGGGTACACATAGCGAGCTTTTATTAGAGTACATGCTAAAGCAGGGAAAAGGTGCTTCCAAAATCAGCTTCCCACGTTACGGCCAAGACTCAGCTTACTATGTTGAAAAATATTTAAACGGTGCATATGGGCAGGCAGATGATGTTCCAGCCGATCTAGGCGTGTTACCTTATGCTATCGATCGTTATGCTGCAAGTGCTGACATACGAAAATCGCTAGAGTCAGATAATTCAGTTGTTATTGCGGATCGTTACATGGCGAGCAACTTAGCGCACCAGGGCACAAAAGTAGATGACGCTACTGAACGTAAAGAATTTTACGAACGTACTAAGCTAACCGAATATGGCGTGCTTGGTATTCCTAAACCAGATAAAACAATCGTGCTAGTTATGCCGACCGAGCACATGCAGTCAAATGTTGATAAAAAAGATGCCCGTAGCTACACAGAGCTAAAACGAGACATTCATGAAGCAAATGCCGACCACCTAGATAAAGCCAAGACAAATTTCGAAGAACTCTGCGAATTATATCCAGATGAATTTACCGCTGTGTACTGCACTGATGATTCAGATGAAATGCGAACTATAGACGATATTCAAAATGAAATTCGCACTATTATCGGTGGCGATGTAACGCAAAGTACACGCTAGTAGCTGCTATAACTCCAGCCTGTTTTTCGCGCGCATCACGATCGCCTATCAAGGGTTCGACGATTTTCATACCAGCTTCCTGCATAGCGTGATCTAGTTCTTGTTTTTCATTGTTGGTTGGCTTGCTAATTCCAGCAAGGCGCTTGATTTTTGAAATTAAGGCTTGCGAACTTGAGCTGAGCTCTTTATCAGTAATTAAAAACGTCGACTGTTTTACGATTTCATAGGAGCCTGCATTTTCGCCCTTTTCATTAACCGCATGAATATCTGCGGCCGCTCGTTTACGTTTTGCAATCGTTGACGGACTATGTAGTCTACCGGCGATATTGAAACCATAATCTATTTTTGCCTGCACTTTGCTATCGAACTTATTGTCAAACACAAATCCAGAATCTTGTAAGGCTGCGGAGTCAGGTAAGGCCCGTATGGCTGAGTCTAGGGGACGAACTGCGTCCCAATCACCTAACTGATCAACGTGGCCTAACTCGGCCGAAATACCTTTTCCACCATATAGATTCTTTGCTAAATCATAAGCATCTTCGGTGAGGCCAGCTATTCTACCTTTTAGCTCAAGAAGCGCTTGTTCGGGCAAGGGAAGTGACGAGTCGGGGCCATCAAGTAACATTCCTCGAACCCCAGCCTGCGTCATCAAACGATAGCGGTGATAATGTGCTCCTCTTCGCGAGGCTTCAGCTTCAACCACGTGAGTGAGATGCATACTTGTAGCATCTTGATGTTCTTTATCGAGCGTTGGATGATATACACCCAGTGCCATGCGTGCATACTGCAACCGATATAATTTTGTTTTTGATTCTATCTCATCACTGGTAGCGCCAGCATCCTTTAAACGTTGCTCGTAATCAATAATTATATCTGTATGGGTAAGTTCACCTGGCAAAATTTCTGTCATTATTTATATTGTATCACATTTTATAATAAAAATCAATTGTACACTTGTCACAAAGGGTAGAAATGTGCTATTATTACCTAAGACATTACCCAAAGACAGTAGCTGCTAGGAAACTAGCTTAATCTGCTACCGAGGCTAATCATTCTTATTTTGATTCCTCATGCGTAAAGTCATACGTTCATTAACAATGTGGTCGAACAATAAACTAAAGAACAGGAGTTTATCAAGTGGCTATTACACGAGATAAAAAACAAGCTTTAGTTGCCAAAATGGTAAGCACACTTTCAGATTCTAAGCTCACTGTGTACGCACAGTACAAGGACTTGAGTGTGGCTGACCTCCAGGAACTGCGTGCACAGGCTCGCGAGGCTGGTGTATCAATTGTTGTTATTAAGAACCGTTTGGTTCGCGTAGCAATGAGCCAGGTAGAAACCTACAAGGATACTGATACATCTGCTCTTGAAGGCCAATTGCTATACGCAACAAGCGCTGACGACGAAATTGCTCCAGCCAAGGTACTTGATACGTTTGCCAAAACTCACCCAGCACTTGCATTTGCTGGTGGTTTTTCAAACGAAGGTCTTGTACTTTCAGTAGATGACGTCAAAGCCCTTGCTGGCCTTGCTAGCAAGGAACAGCTTATCGCCGAGGTTGTTGCACAGCTACTTAGTCCAGTGCACGATGTTACCAACGCACTTTCTGGCAACCTTCACGCGCTACTTGATGGCGTTGAAGCGGCTAAAGCTTAGGAGGGGCACACCCCTCCGCGCTTCTTCAGAAGTAAATTCCGAAGAAGCACTCCTCCCCCTAAAGACGTCACTTACGTGGCGTACCCTGGCGGCGGAATATAACTAGATTGAACAAGAATTAAGGAGTCTATCATGGCTGATATTGCAAAACTTGCAAAAGAGCTTACTTCGTTAACAGTACTCGAAGTAAACGAACTAAAGAACGTACTAAAAGATGAATACGGCATTGAGCCTGCAGCTGCTGCTGTAGCTGTTGCTGGTCCTGCAGCTGGCGGCGCTGATGCTGGTGCAGCTGCTGACGAAAAGACTGAGTTCACCGTTACCCTTAAGGATGCAGGTGCCCAAAAAGTTGCTGTAATTAAGGCTGTTAAAGAGATCACTGGTCTTGGCCTTGGTGAAGCAAAAGCTATAGTTGACGGCGCTCCTGCTGCTGTTAAAGAGAAAGTATCAAAAGACGACGCTGAAGCTGCTAAGAAGCAACTCGAAGAAGCTGGCGCTACTGTTGAACTAAGCTAATTAGTTCCAAACCGACCACATTTGTTTGAACACTTGAACATCCTCCATACTGGAGGATGTTTTTTGCTCAAAAAATACAACGCTTCATGCGTGACCTCTAAAAATTATGTGGATAAAAATCCTGTTGACTGGTAACCGGTGAAATGGTATATAATGGGAGTAATACTACTGCATAAACACAGACAAAGGAAACTGCGAGCAATATGTCTGAATTACCAGAAAAACAGGTGAAGCGACTTAGGTCGTTAATCACCGAAGCCGAGACGAATATCGCCGCGGCAAAAGAATTATTACTAAGCATACTAGGTGAAGATGATCACGTAGTTACCCCAGCTAGTAGCCGCGATGAAGTCAGCGGTAAAGTTGTTGAAGGTGTATTTGATGGCCAAAAGATGGCTGGTCCAGACGGGAAAGAATACCCAGTACCAGCAAACTACGCTTCTAAATCAAAGCTTGTTGAAGGTGACATTCTTAAACTTACTATCGCCGACGACGGAAGTTTTATTTACAAGCAAATCGGCCCAATCGACCGCACTCAGGTTATTGGTACGCTTGTTCAACACGATGGCACGTATTACGTGGAGGCAAATGGCCGCGAATATCGTATTTTACTTGCCAGCGTTACGTACTTCCGCATTAATGTAGGCGATCAAGTGACGATCATCATTCCAACTGACAACCCAGACGCTACCTGGGCCGCGGTTGAAGCAGCACTATAACGGCTGAAGCCTTATAGGATAAACCTACGGTTTTTCCTATCGCTTCGCGGGCTTTTCCCTTATTTACTAAAATAAAACCGGAGTAAATCCGGTTTTTATTTTGGAAATATTTATTATATAATTTGCTTATCCTGTCGCCTAATTGAACGGAGAAAAGGATGACCCTTTGGTCGATAGCATTCTGCATCTTGGCGGTTGCATTCGTTTTGTTGAGCCTGTTTGACTTCGCTACCAACAAAGACGAAGATAGCCTCCTGGCATTCTTCTGGGCAGCTGGGGCTTTTGCTTCGTTAGCTGCGAGCTGCTTTGCCTCAAAAAGCCCAGATTTAACTGCAATCGGAGTCTTCGCCACCATGACACTGATGATTGTTGGAATGCTCATCTACGCAAAGATGAAACCCAAAACATTTAGAAAGGGTTTCTGATTACCACCGCGACTCGCCGCGCCAGCTAACAAGGAAAGCTGGCCGGCTGGAGCACGCGGTGGCTCTTTTATTTTGTTATACTAAATCTTGATGGCTAAATTACATTTCAAATACGGCGCTATGAATAGCGGCAAAAGCGACACGCTCATAAAAACTGCGTATAACTACTCTGAACGCGGGCTGAAAGTGGTTACCATCAAACCGCAAATCGACACGAAAGGTGAGGCAAAAGTCGTTGCTAGGGCAGGCTATGAACGCGGCGTTGATATCCTTGCTGCTGAAAATACGGATTTAGAAAAGGAAGTTCTTGCCTATAGCGACGTAGCGGTTGTATTAGTTGATGAATCGCAATTTTTAAGCGAAGAACAAATAAGCCAGTTGTTTCGTTTAGCAAAAAATCACGATATTTCAGTAATTTGTTACGGCCTACGTGCCGATTTTCGCACCGAACTGTTTCCGGGCAGCAAACGGTTATTTGAAATCGCCGATAACATAGAAAAGCTGCCAACTATGTGTTTTTGTGGCTCACAAGCTGAATTTAACACTCGTAAAGTAAATGGCAAATACGTTTTCGAAGGTGATCAAGTGGCGATAGATGGCGAAGATAAAGTTGAATATGATTCATTATGTGGCCGTTGCTACCAACGCGAAGGTGGCATAATCTAAACCACAACACACCATATTTTCCAAGTAGAGTACAATAGAAAATAATATGGGTGTCGCATTATATCGTAAGTATCGCTCACGTACGTTGAGCGAAGTCGTTGGCCAAGAGCACGTTACGACGCTGCTTGCTAATGCAATCAAATCAGGTAAAGTAGCGCACGCGTACCTATTTACCGGCCCCAGGGGTGTGGGCAAGACATCGATTGCTAGGATTTTAGCCCATGAAATTAACGAATTACCCTACAGCGATGAATCAATTCACCTAGATATTATTGAAATTGACGCCGCAAGTAATAACGGTGTGGAAGATATTCGCGACCTTCGTGACCGTGTGCAGATTGCTCCTGTAAGCGCCAAGAAAAAGGTCTACATTATTGATGAAGTCCACATGCTATCGAAGCCTGCATTTAATGCGCTGCTTAAAACACTCGAAGAGCCACCAGAACACGTTGTATTCATCTTGGCTACAACAGATATAGATAAGGTTCCTGAAACAATTATTAGTCGTACGCAGCGTCACACCTTCCGCCGGGCTTCACAGCAAGATATTATTAAAAATTTGCAGCGGATTGCCAAAGCCGAAGGGATAAAAACCGACGAAGCTGCTTTAGAGTTGATTGCTAAGCACGCCGACGGCAGCTTCCGTGATAGCGTGAGCCTATTCGACCAATTAACCAGCGGAGCACACACCTCAACGCTTAGCCGCGAGGAAGCCGTAGCTTCGCTGGGCTTGATTTCGGATGAAAGTATTGAGACCTTGATGACGGCTACGATGCACGGCGACATTTCTGCAATAGATTCCACGTTACATAACTTTGAAAATGCCGGTATACCAGCACGCACTATTGCGCGGCAACTGACCGACTATTTACGTGCTCATATTGCCGATAATTCACATTTTACTGTGTTGATTGATAGCCTACTCGACGTAAGTAAGTCACAATACCCAGAATTAAAGCTGCTTACTGTTTTAAGCATGTTCGTTCAACCAACTAGCCAGCAGCCTGCAAGCCCAGTACCTTCCAAAGCGGCAAAACGTTCTACTGCCACGGCAAAAACTGTTACAAAGCCATCGGTTGTAGATCCGCCAGCTACAGAAAAAGAGCAACCTACAAGAACAACCACGGCTACAATGTCTTCAAACGTTCCATCTGCTGAATTCGATTGGGACGCATTAGTAGCCCATGTCCGCACTCACCATGTAGCTCTACATAGCGTGTTAAGTAAATGCGAACCCGAGGTGAACGGCACAAAAGTTATACTTTATACAAAAAGCGCATTTTATAAGAAAAAGTTAGATGATCCAAAGTACCGCTCATTACTTGGAAGTTCCCTAGCTGAACTTGGAATGGACGTAGAAATAGAAACGATTGCCAGTCAAAAACCGCTAAAAGATAGTCAAGCCGCTAAAATTGCTGCTATCATGGGTGGAGGAGAAGAGGTGAGCGTCGAGGACGCTTAAACGTGAAATGGCTACCAAAGAAGTACAAGCCGGGAAGGTTCCGCCGCAAAGTTTAGACGCCGAGAAGAGTTTGCTTGGCGCTGTTTTGATTGATGACGAGGTATTAGCTGACGTAAGCGAGTTCGTGACGCCAAAAGACTTTTACGATAAAAGGCACGGCATAATCTTTGATGGCATGATGCGGTTATTTGAACGACATAAGCCAGTTGACCTTCTGACGCTTACCGATGAATTGAAACGAAAAAAAGAATTGGAAACAGTTGGCGGATCTGCCTACTTAACCGAACTTACCACCTATGTGCCAACCGCGGCCCACGCTGCCTCGTATGCTGAAATTGTTTCGCAAAAAGCAGTACGTCGGCGACTTATTAAAGCAAGCGCAGACATTTCGGAGCTGGGATTTGATGAAGAAACCACTACGCAGGAGTTACTACAGCAAGCCGAAGCCGAATTGTTTAGCGTATCCGACCAATCACTCAAACAAGATGTCGTTAGTTTAGAGCACATTCTGACAGACAGCTTTGACCGCATGGAAGAGCTTCACCGAAATAAGGGCCAATTGCGAGGAATACGTACGGGCTACCGTGACCTAGATAACATGACCGCCGGTTTACAGCGTAGCGATCTGATTATTTTGGCAGCCCGGCCCGCTATGGGTAAAACTACCCTCGTAACGAACTTGGCATACAACGTCGCAACAATTGCCAAGCAGCCTGTGTTGTTTTTTAGCCTTGAGATGAGCAAAGAGCAGCTGGTTGATCGTATGCTAGCCGATGCCTCGGGCGTAGATGCTTGGAACATTCGTACCGGTAACTTAAGTGATGACGATTTTTCAAAGCTTTCAGAGGCGATGGGCGAACTAGCCGAAGCACCGATTTTTATTGATGACCAACCCGGCCTAAGTGTCCTCGAAATGCGCACAAAAGCCCGGCGCGTGGCCCACGATGCCCCACTAGGACTTATTATTGTTGACTATTTACAGCTCATGCAAGGAAGCGGAAGAGGTGACGGCAACCGCGTGCAAGAGGTATCTGAAATCTCTCGTGGACTCAAGCTAATCGCGCGTGAATTGAACGTGCCGTTAATTGCACTGAGCCAGCTCAGTCGTACAGTTGAACAACGAAGCCCTCAAATCCCGCAGCTATCAGACCTGCGTGAGTCGGGAAGTATTGAGCAAGATGCCGATATAGTAAGTTTTATTTATCGCCCCGGTTATTATGAGCCTGATAACCCAGAAGTCGAGAACATTACTGAACTCATTATTGCCAAACACCGTAACGGGCCGGTTGGCAAGGTGGGCTTATACTTCCACCCTGAACGTTTGCGCTTTATGTCGCTTGATAGAAAGCATGCTGAGTAATCTGCTGCACGCAACGTAACCTGTAAAGTCCGCGCCACCACAAGCACAGCTACGGTACCGCCTGTACGTGGTATAATCAGTTACAACAATGGTGCGGCAACGACTAACCAAATTTGCATTTTACCGCTATCGATACGTCTTTGCGTATACTGCTTTTGGCGTGTCACTAGCTGCCTTACTGCTTCTTGCAGGTTTTTACCTACCAGGTGGTCTGACTCAAACCGAAATTCATTCCATGCTTGTAAGCGACAGTCTATCCATTTCGCACCTATTAAACCTACCTCCGGACCAACTGATGTACCTGCCATATCGTATAATACAGGCAGCCAGCATAGCATTGTTCGGCGTATCGGTTATTAGTATAAAGTTGCCATCTATTTTGCTTGGATTTGGCTCTGCCATAGGCTTGGTATATCTTTTGAACCTTTGGTACAAAAAAAATGTTGCGATTATCGTAGCCATCTTAGCCGTAACCACCACCCAGTTCTTGCTAACTTCTCAAGCGGGCCAGCCAGGCATAAGCTATATATTTATTAGTGTCGTCGTGTTAATCGCTGCTTCAATGATTGCGCGCCAAAGTGCCTACGCCAAAATATGGGCATTAGTAGGATTTGTGTTTGCGGCCATTAGTTTATATATGCCACTAAACATCTACTTACTCCTGGCACTTGTACTGACAGCGCTCATTCATCCGCATGCGCGATATTTAGTCTTCCAAAAATCTTCTAAGTCCATCATTGGCATTGGTATGCTATTAGCGCTCATTATTTCGTTACCTCTTATTATTGGTATCATTAATCAGCCTTCGATATTAAAAGTTCTTTTCGGCATACCTACTGATTTCAACGAATTCCTTAGCAATGCCTCATTACTACTCTCCAACTACGCATCATTCATAGAGCCACGCTCTAGTACAGTTATTGCGCCGATATACGGGCTTGGGCTAGTAATGCTAATTGCTATCGGGTTATACCGTTTATTTACTGCAAAATACACAGCCAGAAGCTACCTCATTAGTTTTTTGCTAGTGGCGTTAGTTCCATTCGTACTTCTTAATCCGCATCTGGTTTCTATAACATTTGTACCAGTTATGTTACTCGTTGCATTAGGCGTCGATTACATCATATCCTCATGGTATAGATTGTTTCCAAAAAACCCGTATGCCCGCGTATTCGGGCTAGCCCCCCTTGGTATCCTTATGATCGGATTGGTGCTTTCCAGCGTTGACCGCTATGCATACGGTCTCCACTACGATAGTGCCATTTACTCATCCTATAGCTACGATTTACCGCTTTTACAAAAGAAGCTGGCAACATTAGACTCAGACACATCAGTCATATTGGTAGCTACAAATAAAAACAGTGAGTTTTACCGTAGTTTCGGTGTTCATCAGCGTTATGTAGATTCGTTTACCGTGGTATCAACAGCTACAAACTTACCGAAAGCCGATGTAATCATCGTGGAGCGACAATTCGCCCAGCACAGCACACAGGTACCTGTCGAAATTTTGGTAACCCGGGCATCTTCAGAGGCAAATCGTTTCTACGTCTACAAAAATAATGCGTCTTAGCGTATACTAAAAGAAGTTTAATAGAGAGGATTCTAATTGTATGGCGTTTGACCAAATGAAAATGCTGAATGACCTAAGGAAAGCCCAAAAAGATCTAAAGAAACAAATCGTTGAGGTAGAAGCTGGCGATGGAGCCGTTGTTGTTCGTGTTACTGGTGAGTTAAAGATCGATAGCATTAATATTAATCCAGAGATGGTTGACCTTGATAATATCGAAGAACTTGAGCATTGGATTAAAATTGCCGTTCGCGATGGCTTGGCAAAAGCCCAAGAAATCGCCGCCGAAACCATGAAACCACTCATGGGCGGCTTGAATATCCCAGGAATGTAAGTAGCCTCATGTCGTCACCGCTACTTCCTTCGGCTCTCACCGATCTTATAGATGAGCTTGGTAAACTGCCTGGTGTTGGTGCCAGGACGGCTGAACGATATGCTTACTACTTGCTAAAGGCAAACCCTCGCACATCTAGCGAGCTTGCTACTGCACTGACGAATGTTCACGCCAAGGTAAAGCAGTGCCCAGTAACTTTTGCACTAATCGATGCGGATGAAGATGTGTCGCCACTATATAGCGACGATGCGCGTGATAAATCCATGGTTGCCGTCGTAGAAGAACCGCTTGATATTATTGCTTTGGAGCGAACTGGCCAATTTAAGGGTACTTACCACGTGTTAGGCGGAGCCATTTCGCCGATTGATGGCATCGGCCCCGAACAATTGCATATCCCAGAGCTAGTCGAGCGTATCAAGACCGATAACGTACAAGAATTGATAATCGCTACTAACGCCAGCGTTGAAGGCGAATCGACGGCTTTGTTTTTGCAACGATATATCCACGATGCTGGCTTAACGCTCACTATAAGCCGGTTGGCGCGCGGCATCCCTGTTGGAGTTGACTTAGAGTACGCTGATCAAATCACACTCAGCCATGCGCTGGAAGGCCGCCGTACCATATGAACGACTCAGATAGGCATGCAATCATCCCAGCAGTATGGATGATCATACGTAACCAAACTGGGCAGGTATTCTTGCTCCGGCGCCACAACACAGGATGGCGTGACGGTTACTGGACGGTTCCGGCAGGGCATGTCGATGCTGGCGAAGGACCAACCGCCGCAGCAATCCGCGAATTAAAGGAAGAAGCTGATGTTGATGTGACGGCCCAGTCTTTACGCAACCCACTCATCTACTTTTATCCCGCCGATGATAAACAACATGAGCGCGTATCACTATTCTTCGAAGTGCAGTCTTATAACGGCACGCCCACTAATATGGAGCCGCACAAAGCTGATGCGGGTGAATGGTTTGATATGGATAGTTTGCCAGAGAATATCGTTCCGCTGCTTCGCCGAGCCCTCATTGACCTCCAAAACGGTGTACGATATTCCGAACGCTACTATGACCCAGAGAATCAACCCGAGCTGTTACAATAAATATGATGTATGCAGCAGCCCGAAAATTACTAGAAGATGCGACTTCGATTATCGTTATCCAAGCCGAAAATCCTGATGGCGATAGCCTAGGTTCAAGCTTAGCACTTGAAGAATTACTTGCGGAGCAGGGCAAACACGTCTCCCTCTACTGCCCAGTAGACATTCCTAAGTACTTGCGGTATTTTCCGGGATGGGACAGGGTATCGACTGAATTTGTTAGCACTGCAGATGTAGCCATTATTGTTGACACAAGCGCAGATGTCTTACTTACAAAAGTTCTTGAAACTCCTGGTGCTCGGCATTATCTCGAAACGCATCCGGTATTAGTATTAGACCACCATACAACCAAGAGCACCCTTAGCTTTGAACATACACCGTTATTCGTTAATGATGCCATATCAACCAGTGAGGTGATTTTTCAATTAGCAAAAGATGCCGGTTGGACCATACCACAGCAAGCTGCCGAACACATGCTGGGTGCACAATTAGCTGATAGTTTGGGCTTGAGTATCCAAACTGTTACAGCTACCAACTATCGCATAGCAGCCGAGCTCACAGAGCTAGGCGCGCATGTTGGCGTTATCGAAGAACGCCGACGGGAATTTATGAAAAAGAGTCCTGAAATTCTTCGGTACAAAGGCGAACTTATAGGCAGGATTGAGTACTTTCTTGATGGCACCCTCGCAGTGGTGCATATACCATGGGAAGACATCCAAGCTTATAGCGACCAATATAACCCGAGCGTGTTGGTGCTAGATGAAATGCGCCTTGTTGAGCAGGTGCAAGTGGCCGTGGCCATCAAAACCTATCCTGATGGTAAAGCTACCGGAAAACTTCGCTCCAACCTGCCAATTTCAGAGCAAATCGCGGGGTATTTTGGCGGCGGCGGTCATCCGTATGCAGCTGGATTTAGAGTGTACGAGTCATACGAGCAAGTTCTTCGTGAACTTATGGATGCAACCAGTAAGGCATTGAGGGAGCATTATGAAGCTGCATAATACGATGACTGGTACAGTCGAGCAGTTACAGACCCTGAACCCTGGGGTCGTCAAGCTCTATACCTGTGGCCTTACCGTGTATTCACAACCGCACATCGGCAATTGGCTTGGCTATATTTATTGGGATGTTCTTGTACGAGCCTTAAAAGCCGAAGGGTACACTGTGGAACGAACACAAAACATTACCGATGTCGGTCATTTAACGAGTGATGATGATAACGGCGAAGACAAGATGGAAAAGGGCGCCCGCAGTGAAGGTATCACGGCCTGGGATATCGCCAAAAAGTATACCGAAATTGCTAATCATGAAGGCTATGAGTTATTAGGATTGCTACGACCTACTCATTTAGTGGCAGCGACTAGCCTGATAGATAAACAAATCGAATTTGCGCGAGAGCTTGAGCAAAAGGGATATTTGTACGAAATACCAGGCGATGGCATGTATTTTGATACCGCTAAACTTAGCGACTATGGAAAACTGGCAAAGCTAGATATTGGCGGCCTGAAGGCGGGAGTCCGGGTAGCGGTTGATGGAAAAAAGCATATCACTGACTTTGCGGTGTGGAAGTTCAGTCCAATCGATGCCCAGCGTGATATGGAATGGGACAGTCCGTGGGGCAAAGGATTTCCAGGCTGGCACCTGGAATGCTCGGTTATCGCCCAACAAACATTAGGCGACCAACTCGATATTCATACAGGCGGTATCGACCACATCCCTGTACACCATACTAACGAAATCGCTCAAACTGAAGGGATAACCGGTAAGCCGTTCGCATCCATCTGGCTTCATAACAACCATATAAAAATAAATGGTACTAAGATTTCTAAATCACTAGGAAATATCGTCACCTTGCAAGACATCATTGATCGCGATGTGCCGCTTGATGCATTTAAGTTACTAGCACTTTCGAAGCACTACCGAACTGAAGGTAATTTTGATTGGGATATATTAGAAGCTTCACACAATCGGTTAAAGAACTGGCTAAGGGTTGCGGCGCTCCGGCACCAAATTCCTGGCTCCATAATGGAAAAATCCGCTAAGCAAGCCGAGTTAGCGGCCGCCCCTGAGGTTCTTAAGCAGGCACTGCTAGATGATTTAAAAACGCCTGAAGCAGTAGCAAGTATCGATGCGGTATTTTCTAACCTTGAAGCAACGCCACTACAAAGTATTAATGCGCAGTCATTTGTAGACTTCCTAGAATCAATTAACACCTTACTCGGCATTGACCTACTTACACCTGTGCCTAATATTGACGAAACTATCAAACAGCTATTGGTTCTGCGAATACGTGCGCGCGAAGAAAAAAACTGGCAAGAATCAGATAGAATACGTGACGAGCTGGCAGCTAAAGGCATTAGCCTGAACGACGGCCAGAACGGTACCACCTGGTATTACAGTTAAGCGTCTTTTTTAACGGCTTTGGTTAATTTGCCCAAGGCAGTATGTGACTTACGCCGCTCGTTTTGTGCATGCTCCAAATAAGCATCTAGCAACACCTTTATACAGCCTGCAATCGGGATTGAAATAATACCCCCGGCAATACCAAATAGGTACACACCGACAGTTACTGAAGCTAAGATTGTTAGAGCCGATAACTCAAGGCGTCTCGACTGAATGGTAGGCGATATGTAATTATTCTCAATTTGTTGGTAGACGATAAAGAAAATAACGTAAGCAATAGCCGCCCCCAAGTCATTAATCGCAAGTAGCAAAGCAATCAGAATGCCGCCCACCGTAGCTCCAAACATCGGAATGAGCGATAGTATAAACGTAATTGCCGCAGCTGGTATGGCCAGATTACTTGGCAGGTTGAAAAAGAAACTCAGAATAAATACGGTTACGCCCGCAGCAAGTCCGCCTAACGCCGATACCGATAATTGCCCAGTAACATACCCAGATACAACAGCATTCATCTTATGAACAATACCATGATGCATGTCTCGTTTATACGGGTCGGTATACAGGCTCCAAACTTTTCGCGTTAGCGTTGGTCCTTCAATCAACATAAAGAATGATAAAACAAGCACAAGAATAGACGCGGTAATAAACCCAAACACTGAGCCAATGCCACTTAGCACATTGGAGCCAACATTTGATGCCCATGTGGCAGACTGGTTCTCTAGTGATTGCATAGCTTTATCTACTTGTGGTTGCAGATTATATTCATTAATAATATGTCGTACTCCCGTCCACTGATCGTGAGCAGAATTAACATACGTAGGAATCACTTCTACGGTTTTGGCGGTCTGTTGAATGATTGGCGGAACGGCAAGGAATATAAATGCACCGAGCAAAGCAATAACCAAGATATAAGCAATAGCTGTAGACAATCCACGGCTTTTTCCGGGCATATACTTGGCTAATTTGCTTACCGGTGCATTTAATGCCAACGCTAAGAACAGGGCTGTACCAAGGATAACTAACGCTGTCCGAGCGCTATAGAGCGCATACGTAGCAATTACCAATCCGCCTGGTACAAGCCAAAATCTTACAAACGTACGAGTTGATGCATCGATGGTAACTTTCATATTCGTGATTATACCACTTTATAATGCCTAGGCAGTTACTTTATAACCAAAACGCGCAGGCTTTTAGGACGACTACTGTACGTAAACGGCGACGATACATACTTTACTTCGCCGTCAAAACTGACTGGGAGCTGCGATGCATGCGTATACACAACTACGCTCTTGCGAGTTTGCACCGTAAAATCATCAAGGTGCGATACGGTGCCACGCATGACGTTAATGCCAGCCCTAACTAGCCGCCAGCGCGACGCCGACGAAGCTACAATTACAGTCAGTACACCGGCAGTCAATTTAGTGCGCTGCGGAATAAGCGACGAAGTAATATTGTAGCGATTATTTCCTACAAATACGAATGGTGAGCGTAATTTTACGCCATCGATTATCATACTTTGCCGTCGGAACACGATAAGCTGGCGTATACCTGCATACAGAGCAGCCGCCCATTTTGTAACCAGCGGATTGCTGCGCTTCCTGTCTAATAATGTAAAGGGGTATAAACCAAGGCTGGAATTGTTCAAAAACAGCTCTTCATTTACATAGCCAACATCTATGGTCGTTTCCTTCGTTTTGTCGCTATGGCTTAACAACTCCTCCAGCGAGCCTTTCATGCCGAGATCGCGCACAAAATGGTTTAGAGTACCGCCTGGCAGTGGGAGTAGCAAAGATGGACTATCTATCATAAGACGAGCAACACTATTCATCGTGCCATCGCCGCCAACTGCCATAATGATGACTCCGCGTCGGACTAATTGGGCAAGCTTTGGCGAACCTAACTGCCGGACAGTAAAACTGTAGGTGATGGTTATGTTGTTGTCGCGACAGAGCTGCCGCAGTTTTGCTAATGTGTATTTTCCACCCGAAGCATTGTTATACACTAACACCACTCGCATATTACAATGGTCGAATTACAAAAATTATTATTAATAGCCCGATTAGTCCTAGTATCCAGCCAGCCAGTACATCGCTAGGGTAGTGAGCTCCTAGATACACTCGCGATATACCCACAGCAACAGGAACGAGAAGTAGCACAATAGCGAGCATTGTTCCCCATAGGCCAGGAATTTTCACAAACACAATATAAGCCAGCAGACCGTAGGCAATCATGGAACCGGTTGAATGCCCGCTAGGAAAACTAAACGTACCAAGTTTGGCTGAATATTCATTGATAGGGCGAGCCCGTTCAACGAGTAGTTTTATGAGCGAACCAACAGCCACTGTAATGGGAATGGCGGCACCGCTTACAGCCAACCTAATACTGCCTACGTACATGCCAGTTGCGATAATAGCGCCGGAAATCACAATAATAGTAATTGGATCGCCTAAAGCAGTAGCAACATAAAAAAAGCTCCGCCAAAATTCACCCGCAAATACGGTATGTATCCACGATGTTACCTGAGAGTCAAAGCATTGTATTTGCGAACGAATATTCATACCTCTTTAGTATACCGGTAGAGCAGGTTTTGACGAAACATGCTAGTAAATGTATAGTATTTATATGAACTCAAGCATAGGATCTGTCGATGCTGCAACTCGCATAATTGGAGACAAATGGACGCCTCTGTTGCTGAGGTTTTTTTTAACCGAGTCAACTGTTCGATTTTGCCAGCTTCAAGATATGACAGGGGACATTAATCCCCGCACGTTATCTGCCCGCCTAGTCAAGCTTGAAGACGAAGGTGTCATAGTCAAGCACCCAACTTCGCCGTCGCGCTGTGAATATGAATTGACACAAAAGGGCAGAGATCTTTTGCCAATACTCGACCAAATGCATGCATGGTCAAGCAAATACCCATCGTAGTAAAATCGCGTATACTAATACATAGGTAATGCGAGTATTAGTTGTTGAAGACGAACATAAGATTGCCAGGGCACTTAAGAAAGCGCTTGAGCAAGAACACTATGCCGTTGATGTTTCCCATGACGGTGATGACGGCCATGCCATGGCTACCACCGAACCATATGACGTAATGATTATTGACCGTATGTTGCCAGGCGAATACGACGGCATTGGTATTGTAAAAGCCGTGCGCGAAAAATCCATACAAACGCCTATACTGCTACTTACGGCACTCGGAAGAGTCGAAGACAAAACCACCGGTCTTGATAGCGGGGCTGATGATTATTTAGTGAAACCTTTTTCAATCGAAGAACTGCTGGCACGGGTACGAGCCCTGTTACGCCGCCCATCCGAAGCTACCTCGCCAATCCTTGATGCGGGTGAATTGTCGCTTGATACGAACAAACGCAGCGTTAAACGTAAAGGCAAAGAAATTCGGCTTACCAGCAAAGAGTTCGGGCTGCTAGAATACTTGCTCCGCAATAAAAACCGGCCGCTCTCTAAAGATAGCATCATGCAGCATGTATGGGACTACGATGCGGATATTTTACCTAATACTATAGAGGTATACATTAAGTATTTACGCGCCAAGATTGATAAACCGTTTGGCAAAGGGCTTATTAAAACGGTGCGAGGATTCGGCTATAAAATCGAGGACGACGACAAAAAATGAAACGAATGTTTACCTCGGCCACACTCAAGCTAACCGGTTGGTATTTACTCATACTGGTAATCATTTCGCTATTATTCAGTTTTATTATTTTTGAATTATCAACCTCCGAAATCAGCAGCCGGCTCGAGCGGCTACAAGTCCGGCTAGAAACAAACAACCGCACCATCACATTACCGGGGCCACTTACATTAACAGATATCCGCATGAACCAAACAAAGCAGGCCAGAACGAGTATTTTTATAGGGCTTGTCTATATGAACATCGCTGTTATTAGTATTGGCGGGGTGGGGTCATATCTGTTGGCTCGGCGAACGTTGCGGCCAATCGAAGAAGCGCACGAATCCCAAACCCGATTTACGTCGTATGCCAGCCATGAGCTACGCACGCCTTTAGCGGTTATGAAGTCAGAAATACAGGTAGCATTACGGGATGCTTCAATTACTTCGCGCGACTACAAGGAATTGTTAGAAAGTAACCTTGAAGAGGTGGATAAATTAACTAAATTGTCTGAATCGCTACTACAGTTATCGCGACTTGATTACGAAAGCCTTGATAAAAGCGATCGTATTGAGATTATTAGTTCGATCAAATCAGCGGTTACCAGCTTGAATATCACACCAAGCCGCTTGACATACACGCTGCCCGAACAAAAGAAGGTGTATGTTGATGGGAGCGCTGCCATGATTGAAGACGTATTCAAAATTCTCTTAGATAACGCAGTTAAATACAGCCCTGCAAAATCTCCAATTGCAATCGATGTATCCACCAATGGACGTACCTGCAAAATTAAAGTTTCAAATCATGGCGATGGCATTGCCAAAAAAGATATAGAAAAGATATTCGAAAGCTTTTATAGGGGCGATATGGCCGCAGCTCATCAAAAAACTTCCGGTTATGGACTGGGCTTATCGCTTGCAAAAAAAATCGTGCTTCTCCACGATGGCACGATATCAATTTCCAGTACACCTGGTGAGATTACTGCACTTACAGTGTCACTGCCACAAGTTCGAAAAAATCGTTGAGTATTTTTCAATTTTTCAGATTGTTTTCAGAATTGAGTCGTATAGTGAAGCCATACGATAGTAATAAACATCGTACAAAAACCCTAACAGGAGGAAAGATTATGCAGACAGTAGACATTAAGCAATCCACCATCTTACTCAGCAAAAAAGGCATGAAAGAACTAAAACGTGCCGTAGCCAAACTTGAACGTCAGCAAAAGCAAATCATTGCAGATTT
>CAZVUR010000007.1:0-3597 GCA_964629385.1 uncultured Candidatus Saccharibacteria bacterium
CGTCCATGACCGCACGTTGAGTTCTGACCCTATCGTTAATACGCTCGTTCTCTTTATCTGCTTGCCGTATCAAAATCTCTTTGTAACCTCTTAGGAAGCCGTCTGTGGGCTGTACGTGGCGTAACATCGTTAACCATGCTTCATGGGTTCACCAATGCCTAGAGAGCGTTTATTCACGTCTTCACAGCCTTTACGGTAACAGTGGTATCTCGCAGAATTACTCTTGCCACAAACTTCTGTCTTCGTGTCTTAAAGCCTGTCGCCATATTGGAGTTGAAACCGATATTCATACGCTAGACCTGTGGTGGGGTTTGTTGTGGATCAGAACTTGATTGCGGACTCGTTTGGCTAGAGGGCTGAACAGTTTGTTGTGGGGATTGTGTCGGCGAAAAAACACCTGATTGCACTTCACTGGTTTGAGGCGTAACGGTATTAGAACTTGCAAGCGGTTGTGCTACTGCTGGTTGAGATACTGGTGTCATTTCTTTCTTTTTACGATTAACCTTGAAAGATACTACCAGCGAAACAATGATGAGTAATAAATCTATACCACCCCATAACCAAGAGTATCCGCTGGCGTTAAAATTACCGTTTGAGCTACTCTCAGAACGACTAAAATATGCTCCGAAAGGAAAGCCTTTGAAGGTGGCGTTTTTGCTAACAGGCTCTGGTTCGGGCAACGGCTCATTAGGGTCTACTTCTTGAGCCGTATCTAGGCTTCCTGAAAACGAGATTTGCATATCAAGAACTTTCCAGTGGCTTGGCGATAAGGTGTCAAGGCTAGAACCGTACTTCACGGTGTCTTTATATAATGCAAACGGTGTCAATGATAGTCCAATTAAAATAAATGGTAATAAATAGAGTAATTTCTTCATGATATAAGATTATCACAATACTACTTATGCCTGATAGCGTAAGCTCCGAAAGAGTCGATATTGTGTAATAGAATTATAGGCTTGGACGAACTCGCTCAAACACTAACTCACCTTTACACAATCTAAGCACCCCTGATAACTCGACTAGATAAGCCGTAGGTTCTAGACTACGCAGGGAGAGGTAACGACCACTGTCCACCCTTGATTATCTCTACCCAGCGTAGTATTTCACTACAGATAAGGTTCCAGTTCGACTCAATCAGGGTCACCAATTTAAGAACGTCACCGCGTGTGGTGTTTTTGAATTGGTAAGTTTTCTGTAAAAAATTCAAATTCTAAATCATTAGTTACTTTATAATATATCTATGCCAAATGTAGTCCCTTACGGTGCCATCAACCAATCACACCTTAATCGTAAAGACGATTTTTTATACCGACTTTCACTGAAGGGTTTGATTAGAGATAAGCAAGGGAACATATTGGTTGTAAAAGAAGCTGGCCGAACTTGGTGGGATTTACCAGGCGGTGGAATGGACCACGGTGAAGATATAAAGTCAGCACTGGCTCGTGAAATGTATGAGGAAGTTGGACTGGAGGGCGACTTCACTTACAGAATTATTGATGCTGATGACCCAATTTATTTAGAGATTGCAAACGTTTTGCAAGTTCGCCTCATTTTTGAGGTTAATCCCATAACTTTACCATCAGAAGTAGGAAACGATGGCGATGACCTTGCCTATATGAGTCCGAACTCATTTCGTGATTCCTCCCACCCTATAGAACGAAGAGTGTATCAGTACTACGAAAAACTACAGATTACTCGCTAAGCAGTCAAGTGTTATTGATTTTATATTAATTATGTGTTATAATAAACGATAATGACCCTGCATATGGTTGAATTCACACCCGTCGCACCTGATGATGATGAAGCTGTTGCGCGCTTTAATGTCTTGCGGCGGGATGCGGTTGGCATGCCTCAACCCACCAGGCAATTAACTCCAGATGAAGAATGGAACTCATTTTATACACATCATAAGGACGCTCACGACTACATCGGAGCATTTGAAGATACCGCTATTGCAGCGGCAGCACGAGTAAGATTCATTCGTCAAGGTAGAACTGCAGATTTATTAAGCATTGCCGTTGCCCCCGAGCTACGTTCACGTTCATTAGGAACCCAAGCGTTGAGCCAAATTGAAAGCACATGCCGCCAAAAACGCATGCACACTTTGCGTGTAACTGCGCTTGAATCCGCCCAGTCGTTTTATGATAATAACGGTTATGAAACAGTTGGGCGAGATCATCACTATGTACTTATGAGAAAACGGCTGGGAATAAGCGGCGAGTTACTTCAGCAACTCTAACATTCGTACACCAGCGTTCACTACGCCAGCTCTTCAGCTATTATTCATAGCGTCAGGGTCGGGGCCAAAACGCTTGCCAATTTGAAGCGCGTTAACGGTGTTCATTTCATCTGCCGAGAGTTCAAAGTTAAACACATCAAAGTTTTCGCGAATTCTGCCTTCGTTGGTAGATTTTGGAATAACAACCAATCCATTCTGCAGGTGCCAGCGAATCACGATTTGGGCAGGGGATTTAGCATGGCTATGTGCGATATTAATAATTTCATCATTTTCAAGCACATCGCCCTTTGACCCGCCAATCGGACTCCATGATTCAACCTGAATGCCATGTTGATTACAATATTCGCGAAGCTCAGGCTGTTGAAAGTAGGGGTGAAGCTCCACTTGATTAACCGCCGGCACAACTGAGGTCTGCTTTTTTAATTCTTCCAAATGTTCGATTTGAAAGTTACTCACGCCAATAGACTTTATTAACCCGTCTTGCTGTAATTTTATGATTTCTTGCCACGTTTCGACATATAGCCCGCGGGCGGGGGTAGGCCAGTGAATAAGATATAAGTCCACGTAATCAAGGCCCAGCCGTTCTAAGCTGGCTTCAAGTGCGGGCCTTACTTTACCTTTGCCTTGATCACTATTCCAAAGCTTGGTTGTGATAAAAAGCTCTTTGCGGTCAACGCCAGACTCATGAATTGCTTTGCCAACCCCTCGCTCGTTTTGGTATACCATAGCTGTATCAATCAAACGGTAGCCAGTCTGAATCGCAATTTTAACGGCATTTTCAACTTCCTGCCCATCACTGGCTTTCCATACGCCTAGGCCAAGTTGCGGCATAAAATTTCCATCATTCAGCTTTACAAGAGGAGAGGTCTCAGTCATCACTTCCTTTCTTTATTACCTACATACAATTATACGTTTAACCGGGTACGGGCATGTGACGCACTTCACAGTTTTACTATGAATACACAGTAAACTAGTTATAGATGAACGAGCTAGCGCGATTACTCAGCAAACCGGCAGAAATAGTAGCGCCGTTGCTTTTAGGCAGCACCTTGGAACGAACAATTGATAGCAGAGCTATAAGAGTAAAAATTGTCGAAACCGAAGCATATGATCAAACCGACGCCGCCAGCCATAGCTACAAAGGCAGAACGCCACGTACAGATATAATGTTTGGGCCGCCCGGGCATTTATACGTGTATTTTACCTACGGCATGCATTACTGCTGTAATGTCGTCACTGGACCCGATGGGGAAGGCTCGGCAGTGCTCATACGAGCGGTTGAACCAATCCAAGGCGAAGAACATATGGCTGAACAACGTGATAAAACGGGTATCGGTATATGTAATGGCCCAGCTAAG
>CAZVUR010000007.1:3697-23128 GCA_964629385.1 uncultured Candidatus Saccharibacteria bacterium
GAAGATGCTAAGCTGCGAGAGTTTTATGACCCGTTTCGTGTAGTAAAGTTTAAAAAAGATGAAATTATTTTTTTAGCAAGCAGTGAACCAAGGTATGCTTACGCTGTAAAATCTGGATTCGTACGTTCTTTCTCGTATACCGATACAAATGAGGAGCGCTCCATTTCTTTTGTATTAAAAAACGAAATGATGCCGATTGCGTGGATATACACAAAAAGCTCAACAGCATTGTTCAACTACATAGCGCATACAGACTGTGAGTTATATGAGATTGATCGAGAAAAATACCATGTATTCTTACAGCACCAGCCAGAATTTGCTTACTCAATGCTCATGCATTCAGTGAACGATATTGTTACAAAGAAATTACAGATTCAGGCATTAGAACAGGCAACGGCAGAGCACAAGATACTTCATACGTTAAACTATTTTTGTATTCGCTATGGCAAACCTGTGTTAAAAAACTTGATAGTCTTAAAAATTCCATTAACTCAAAAGGACATTGCAGGCTTTACCGGCCTCACACGTGAAACCGTAACAAATATTATTATCAAGTTAAAACAGCAACGAATTGTAACCGTAAAAAAACGCATTTACACCATTGATACGGCTAAGTTGCGAGCTGAACTTGAGTTTACAGAAGAAGTGCCCACGCTTTCTTAACAAAAATGTAATTTAGTTTACAACCCCATCACGTCCTCTGGCTTATAGTCGCAGTAGAACATTAACTATAAGGAGGTACCGTGACAAAAGATGTCAAAGCAACCATGTTGGTATGCACACTTTCTTCTTCTCCTACCGAGTCATCGTCTGACAAAATGGCGCATGACATTGGCAAGGCGCTTGAAGAATACGGTGTGGACTGTACGTACTTTAGGTTGGCCGATTACAACCTGAAGCCAGGCGTGGAAGCTGATATGGGGGAAGGCGACGAATGGCCTGCCATCCGCCAACACATTGTGGACTCCGACATATTACTCATATCCACCCCAACATGGGTAGGTCATATGTCGAGCCTTGCGCAGCGAGCCCTGGAACGCATGGATGCCGAGATAAGCATAGAGGATGACGAAGGTCGACCTGGTATGTTTGGCAAAGTTGCTGGCGTAGCCGTAGTAGGGAATGAAGATGGCGCTCACAAAATATGTGGTGATATATTCCAAGCCTTAAACGATATTGGTTTTACCATCCCAGCAAATGGTGCAACATACTGGAACGACGAAGCAATGGGTAGTCGCGACTACAAAGACCTGGAAGAAATTCCAGAGGCGGTAGAAACAACTACAGCAACATTGGCAAAGAACTTGTATCATCTTGCCACGTTACTAAAAAATAATCAGTATCCTGCGTAAAAGCGGAAACATAATTAAGGAGAAAAGTATGATAATGGATATTATTGCATGGATTGTAGTAGGTGGATTAGCTGGCTGGATCGCTTCAATGATCATGAAAACTGACGCCCAAATGGGTATCCTTGCGAACGTTATTGTGGGTATTATAGGTGCCTTTATTGGTGGGTTTGTAATGCGTATGCTTTCTGGCAATACACCCGACACATTCAGTATTCCTGGCTTTATTGTGGCGATTATCGGAGCAATCATCTTGCTCGCAATCGTAAAAATGTTCAGTGGATCACGTAGGACGGCCGCTTAAATAGCGGCCCTTCTTAATAGAATACAGTAACAGAGGAGGTGTATGACCCAAAATTTAACAGGAAAGACAATAGCCCTTATTGCAACGGATGGATTTGAAGATTCCGAACTTACCGAACCTAAAAAAGCCTTAGAAGATGCCGGGGCCGAGGTGATGGTTATTTCAGAAGATACCGGCGTTATCACTGGCAAAAATGGTACAGAAGTGGACGTTGACATGGCGGTAGACGATGCGGACGTAGCAGAATATGACGGTTTGTTATTACCAGGCGGCGTAGCAAACCCAGATGCCATGCGCCAAAACGATATGGCGGTGAGTTTTGTGCGTGGCTTCTTTACGGGCGGAAAACCAGTCGCTGCAATCTGCCATGCACCGTGGTTGTTAATTGAGGCTGATGTCGTTAAAGGAAGGACCCTTACATCGTGGCCAAGCTTAAAAACCGACATTATAAATGCCGGTGGTACGTGGGTTGATGAACCGGTCGTGACTGACAACGGCTTAGTAACCAGCCGCAAACCGGATGATATTCCTGACTTTAACGCTAAAGCAATCGAAGAATTTGCCGAAGGCGTTCACGAACCGGAAGTATAACATGCCGTATAGCACCATCTCAGATTTACCTGATAGCGTACAGCATGCTCTTCCTAAACATGCCCAAGAGATATATAAAGAAGCATTTAATAGCGCCTACGATGAGTATAAGAACGCAGACGATAGGCGCGATGATAGCGGGCGCGAAGAGACGGCACATAAAGTAGCCTGGAATGCCGTCAAGAAAAAGTACAAAAAAGGCGACGACGACAAATGGCACCCAAAAAACGAGTAGAAGTGAGGCTATCCCTACTTTCACAAAGGGGCTGGCTGGCATGCTGATTGACAAAGGAATTCAGGTTAATGCGGTAGCGCCAGGTCCGATTTGGACGCCCTTACAGCCAAGTCATGACCAACCTTCAGAAAACTTGCGCCCACTTATGTATTTTTGGCATCACAAGAATCCAGTTATATTACCGGCGAAATTATCGGTATTACTGGTGGTATGCCTATATCATAGCAACTGGTTCATCATAATTTGATTAAATTGTATAAAAATGATTTAATTTTAGTGTACGACGTAGCAGCGTGCCTGTTACGTAGTAGTACCCGCAACGCATCGGACAATCACCTATCGAACGGAGAAGGTCATGGACCAGGACAAGAGTAGCGACCGCGTAGTTACACATATTGGTGTAACTCTCGGAATTTTGGTCGGCCTGTGCATACTCGCAGGCGCATTGATGGATGACTCTCCGCTGAGGCATCTACTGTCTAGCATCTCGTGAAATTGATGCACTCAAACCTTCACGAGTGGGTCGAAGGGAAGGCACAGGCCACATTCTATGGGTGCGCCTGTGCCCGACATGTCCGATGCTGCTTTGTCTATAACTACAGCTCGTTATACTGATGAGTCCCGCAGGACGAAACAAGCACTAAATAGGGTACTATAGAAGTATGAAGACGAAGAATAGCTCCAGGACATTACCAAAATGGGTTCGAGTTATCGTGCCAAGTGTCATTATTCTTATTTGGCTCACGTTAGGATCGATTGGCGGACCATTTTTTGGCAAAATTAGCGAAGTATCAAGCAATGATCAAGCAACATTTTTACCAAAAAGCGCGGAATCAACAAAAGTAACCAAAGAGTTGCAAAAATTCCAAGACTCCAGCACCATACCAGCTGTACTTGTATTTTATGATGACGGGAAGAAGCTCGATGCTAATTCCATAGCAGAAATAAAAGGCGCCACACAAGAGCTGGCAAAGTTTAATGAGGTAGAAGGTGATATATCGCCTCCTATCGTATCAGACGATGGTAAAGCTACACTGGTTGCCGTTAACATATCAAGTGATACTGAGTACAAAGAGTTTGTGCCAAAGCTTAAAGCTGAGCTAGATAAGGCAAACCTGGACGCAGACTATTATGTTAGTGGTCCAGTTGGATTTACTAACGACCTAGCTAATGCATTTTCTGGGATTGATGGCATACTCTTGGGCGTGGCATTAAGCGTCGTGTTCATCATTTTGTTGATTGTGTATCGTTCACCAATACTACCGTTCATTGTCTTACTGAGTGCCATATTTGCATTATCTGCCGCCATACTGGCAGTATTCTACCTTGCTAAAGCCGATATCATAACCCTGAATGGGCAGGTACAGGGAATTCTATTTATCCTTGTGGTCGGCGCCGCAACAGACTACGCCTTGTTATATGTTGCAAGGTATAAAGAAGAACTCACCCGCCATGAACGAACATATCAGGCAATCCTTACCAGCTGGAAGCGCTCATTCGAGCCAATCGTAGCTGCCGGTGGAACCGTTATCGCCGGGTTATTATGCCTGTTGCTATCCGACTTAAGTTCAAACAAGGCGCTGGGGCCAGTAAGCGCAATCGGTATTCTCATGGCAATCTTAGGAGCGCTTACATTCCTGCCTGCACTCCTTATGTTGTTTGGGCGTGTCGCTTTTTGGCCACGGATTCCTAAGTTTATAAAAGAGTCAGAAAGCGAAGTTTTACCAACCAAAGGAATTTGGATTCGCACTGCTTCATTTATTGCCAAGCATGCGCGCTTAACATGGGCTGTTACCAGCATTATTCTTTTAGTAGCCTGCTTTGGCTTATTTCAACTGAAGGCAGATGGTGTACCCCAGAGTGACTTAATACTAGGAACATCTAGTGCGCGCGATGGGCAATCAATTATTAGCGACCATTTTGCTGGAGGCTCAGGAACGCCCGCACAAATTATCGCATCAGAAGCTAAAAAAGATGAGATTATAAAGTCACTTGACTCTACCAAAGGTGTAGCTTCAGTGGTAATACGAGCAGACAACTCCAGCTCAGGCACTATGCCCGTAGGAAAAAGCGAAGCGGAGCTTAAAGCATCGATTAAGGAGTCAATCGCGGCGGGCATGTCAGGGCAGCCAAACATACCCGGTATGCCATCAGTAGACATGATCGCGCAGCAAGCCTACCCATTCAAAAATGCAACCGTAAAGGTAGTAGACGACGAAGTGTTAATCGAGGCAACCCTAAGCGACAGCGCAGATTCGGAAGCAGCCCAAGTAACAATCGTGCGTTTGCGCGATAATCTTCATGAGATCGATTCTTCCGTGCGAATTGGCGGGGTGAGTGCGGTGCAGTACGATGTAAAAACTAGCTCTAACCACGACCGTGCCGTAGTAATACCTGCGGTGCTAGTCGTTATCACCCTCATTCTCATGGTGCTGCTACGATCAATCTTAGCGCCGATTCTGCTACTTGGTACAACGTTACTTTCATTCGGCGCAACACTTGGTATCTCGGCACTACTCTTCAATCACCTCTGGAACTTCCCAGGTGCTGACCCCTCAGTAGTACTGTATGGCTTCATATTCTTGGTGGCACTCGGAATTGACTATAATATTTTCTTAATGACCAGGGTAAGGGAAGAGTCGTTGAAAATTGGCACCAGGAAAGGTGTGCTACGTGGCTTGATTGTAACTGGTGGGGTTATCACATCTGCTGGCATCGTATTGGCATCAACCTTCGCAGCGCTTGGTGTTATTCCAATCTTATTCTTAGTACAACTCGCCTTCATTGTAGCGTTTGGCGTGTTGCTTGATACGATAATTGTACGGTCACTCCTAGTGCCAGCCCTAGTGCATGACATTGGCCGAACTGTGTGGTGGCCATTCCAGCGACGCATTAATCACTAGTGATAGGTAATAGTTGACATTAGATGTACACAGGTATATAAATATCCTGTACGTGACTCCAGCCCCCAAAGGAATGTGAACCACATGACGAGTACAGTTATTGCGGTACCCACCCCTCTGCAAGTCCGTCAGGCTCAACTTCGCGCACGACGTGCCAGCATGCAGCACCACCCGGCGTTCGAAGCACAGCAGCAGAGAGCTGCCGTGATGCGAGAGGTCGACATGGAGCTGGCCTGGGCAGTGCACGAAGCGGAGCAGGCGCAGATCATGACTGCCGCGCCCGACTCGCCGAGCGGGACGCTGTTCTTCGCCCGGCCATTGAGCTGACCACACGTCACTTGTGAACCGGGCGCTGCGCCACGAGGCGCAGTTCCCGGTTCACAGTTTATTCACTCCAACCACCAGGAGTGTTTTTTATTAGGCAGCCTTTTGTAAATCAACACCCTTTTGAACGGCGAATTGTTCTGGTGTCCGGCCAGAAATATAATGTACATCGTAGGCAGCTAGGTCCATACCATGTTCCTGGCTTTCCTGGGCCAACCGTTCAAATCGTCCAAGCTGCCGTAATAGGCCGCGCATACTCAGCAGATGAGCGTGGACTGCTTTGTCCACCTGGTTTAAATAAAGATTTGGATACCGCTTAATTCCTTGTTCCCAGCTCTCTTTGTCGTATAGTTCATCTCTTAAATAACCGTTGACGAATCCACGCATATCATCTGGTAACATTTCAACCAGCTTACCGGTTTCTCCTGTTAACAGGGCAGGGCCAATTCCAATAGCCGATGCCAGTATGAAGTTCGGATTCAAAGAAGTCGTTCCGCGTAGCGATAACAATTTGCGCTGAATAGCCAAGTCGGCAACAACCTGTGGCCCAATAACCGTTTCGTGAACAAGCCACGTAGCGACTTTATGAAAGTTCTCGAATGGCAATCTATCGTGCAATACAACCGCCTTCGGATCAATCCATAACGGTTTTAGCCCATACATTGGCGTATCGTCGGAATCAGGCAATGTTAATCCGCTATATACAGCCCGGCCAAAACTTGTCTTACTACCACGCGAATCACCATGTGCTTCAATCAGTCGCGGTAAGTTATAACGCGTTACAATATCCGCGATAATTTCTGTTTCGGCTTGTGAACTTTTAGCAATCGAGATTCCCGGTGCAGAAAGCGCAGTTTGGCCTAATCGTTTGATGTCACCAAGCCCAGGCCAATGCTTGTCTCCTTGTTCGGCGCTTATTTGAACAGTCGGAATGCCAACTGTCGCCATCATCTCTGCACGATCTTGATCATACCCTTCTACCATGGTGGTGTAGGCCATGCCGCTCGTTGCCGTATACTGCGCCTGAATATCATGCGGAATCCATGTCTGAGCTAATCGAGTCATACCGTCTTTAAGATGATACAAATCAGTATAAACCGTGCCGGCAGGGTTATGCTTGTCTCCAAAGTTACGAGGCTCTAAGGGTTCTACTGATCGTATGCCAACATCAAAAAGGGGCACGATTATGTCGCGCCCCTCTAGGTCTTGCTTAACTACAACTTCGTCAATCATTCCGCTACGTTCCCACCGCTGTTCGGGCACAGGAACGACCCAGTCATAGGTTTTTTTAGGGAGATGTAGTGGATTCCTCATGTTTATATTACTCCGTCTGTCTGTCAGCATACGCCCTAGCGAGTCAAAAAACAATAGCATTTTACTGGGCAATTTGCCATAATAAAGCTAAGCAAAAATAGGGGGCGAAAAAGAACTATCCAGCCGATTTTGATTACAAGGTTCTGGCACCGACGCATTGCCGAGACGGCCGCGTTCATATCGTTGGTTATCTTAGGCTTGTTTGCGTTTCCCTATATCGTAAGTGACAGTCCGCTCGTCAGCTTGCTCCATGTTTCATATGTCAGTGCAGCACTCGCCGCTATTACACTGCTTACGGCAATCGTATTATATTTTGTCGTACCTCGTAAAAACCTCTCCGCGCTTACATTCATACTATACGTACTCCTTGCCGTTACCATTGCCAGTATCGTACTAACCACCGGAGAATCCAGCTCGCCCCTAATCGGGCTGTGGATTGGGATTGTTGTATTCGCAGGTGTATTTGGATGGCAAGGTTTTGCATTGATCGCACTGCTGCTCAGCACCTATGTGGCGTACTTACTCCTTAACCAACAGCCTATCAACGCCATCGTTGTTGGCGCTATCGCAACGATAGCTCCGCTCATAGCAAGTTTCATTATCTGGCATTCCAAATCCGAAAAAGATGTGAAGCAAGACAAGGCCTATCGTGAACTTGCTACCGAATTAACTCAAGAAGCCAATAAATCAGAGGTTGTGATAAATGCTATCAACGACGGCGTGATGGCTGTTGACACACAAGGAGTAATCCAGCTTATCAACCCGGCTGCGACACATATTATCGGCTGGGGGCAACAAGATGCCGTTGGCTTAAGCTATGAATCCGTGCTTAAACTTAGGGACAAATCCGATAAGCCTGTAGCGCCTGAAAATAACCCCATCGCCCAGGTCTTATCTACAAGCAAAGAAGTTCACTCCGAAGATTATTCGATTTCGACAGAAGCAGGTAAAAAAATATTGCTATCCGTGGTTGTATCGCCGCTTGGTCATCCAGCAAACGGGGCAATCATGGTATTTCGTGACATGACGAAGGAAAAATCCGAGGAACGTGAGCAGGCTGAGTTTATCTCTACCGCCAGCCACGAAATGCGCACACCGGTTGCAAGTATAGAAGGCTACTTGGGCTTGGCGTTAAATCCAGCCACAGCCACGATAGACGACAAGGCACGTGAGTACATCCAAAAAGCCCAGGCATCAGCCCAACACCTCGGCCGTTTGTTCCAGGATCTACTTGATGTTTCAAAAGCAGAAGACGGGAGGTTGAGCAACAATCCTACGGTTCTCGACACTGCGGCTTATATCAGTGATATCGTTGAAGGCCTACGCCCTAAAGCACTCGAGAAAAATTTAACACTTGTGTACAAGCCAGCTGTCGATGACGATGCGGCCGGCGATCGAAAACTCATGCCGGTATATTACATCAATGCCGATGAAGATCATCTGCGTGAGGTAGTTTCGAACTTGGTAGAAAACGCAATTAAATACACCCTTACCGGCACTGTTACCGTTAACATTACTGGTGATGACACCCATGTGGTAATCAGCGTTCAAGATAGCGGTATTGGTATCCCCGCCGAAGATATTCCGCATTTATTCCAAAAATTCTACCGTGTCGATAATAGTGATACTCGGGAAATTGGCGGCACAGGACTAGGACTTTATTTATGCCGGCGCCTGGCCGAAGTTATGGGCGGCCGCATGACGGTAGAAAGTACCTATAAAAAGGGAAGTACTTTCTCGGTAATTCTTCCGCGAATCGATAGCGCCGAAGCCGCTCGTTTAAAGCAAGCCGAACCACAACCAGCCCCCACGACACCGGTTGTTCAGCCGCAGCCACCGACAGTAGTCACTCAACAACCTACATCTCCCGTTCAGCAATCGGCCATGCCGCAACCAAGCACCACCGCAGCTACGCCACGCGCGGGCCAAGATGTCCTACAATACCGTCCAGTAACCCCACAAGCTCCAAACATTCCGCTCTCACAACTCGAACAAAACTCATCAGCCTACGCCAGGCGAAGCGGTGTACAAGTTCCCAGTCGCGGCCATGGGACTAATAATCAAGCATAAGGGGTATAGTAATTTGAAAACGAAGCGGGTACAATAGGGGCAATATGGCAAAGATTTTGTTAGTAGAAGACGATAAAAGTCTTCGCGAAATATACGGGGTGCGGCTGCTGGCAGAAGGCTACGACATCGTGAGCGCTGGCGACGGCGAAGAAGCACTGGCAATGGCGATCAAAGAGCGGCCACAACTTATCGTCAGTGATGTGATGATGCCTAAAATCAGCGGGTTCGACATGCTCGACATTTTGCGTTCCACCAGCGAAACAAAAGACATCAAAGTTATTATGATGACCGCTCTGAGCTCTGAAGATCAGCGGCAGAGAGGTGAGCAACTAGGCGCCGACCGTTATTTGGTAAAGAGCCAAGTAGGAATCGAAGATGTCGTTCGAACGGTTCACGAAGTATTAGCAGATATGCCTGCGCCAGGTTCTCAGCAGAATCCATTTGGCTCGGCTGTGCCACGAAGCGCACCCACAGCCGCCACACCACCAGCTGCTCAGCCGGCTGCAGCACCAGCACCTCAACCTCAGCCAGCACCAGCGCCAAATCCAGTACCGACTCCAGCAGCACCATCAAGCGGCCTTCCACAGCCAACCGCGCCGTTTTCAACAGCACGTCCAGCAGGGTTAGCCGACCGAATCATTCAGCCCATTGAGCGTCCAGAACCTAGCGGTGAGCCGCTCGCCAGCCTTATAGACAAAGAACTCAACCAGGCTCCGATTGCACCTGCACCAGCCGCACCGCCCGTACCACCAGCACCGCCTTCGGTTGTCGCTCCACCAGTTACTCCAGTTGCAACGCCAATCCCTGAACCGTTGAGCCAAGCGACAGCTGGGCCTGTTAGCGTCCCTGCAATGCCGCAACCTGCGCCTGTTGTGTCACAACCCGAATCTGTTCAACAACCTGTAGCGCCGCAGCCACCTGCTGCTGCCCCAAATCCTCAGGCATCAGTCAGTGACCCTGAAGTACAGTACGAAGAAACTCCACGCCAGTAACTGCTATACTAGTGTTCAGTGAACGAATCGACTTCTCGGCTTAATAAACATCTTGCCCTCATGCTGGGGGTTTCTCGTCGTGAAGCCGATGATTTAATTGCGAGAGGAAGTGTTGCCGTAAATGGCACCCAGGCTATTCTTGGCACTTCTGTGAGCGAACAAGATATTATTACCGTAAAAGGTAAGCAGCTTATTACCAAGCCTGCTTACCAATACGTAGCATTCCATAAGCCGGTTGGGTACGTATGTTCGCGTAAAGCCCAGGGCGAAAACCCAACGATATATGATTTGCTACCAGCCGAAATGGCCACGCTGAAGCCAATCGGACGGCTTGATAAAGATTCATCTGGGCTCCTACTACTTACAAACGATGGTGATTTTGCGCATCAGATGACACACCCACGTTTTCGTAAAGTGAAGATATATGAAGTTACGCTTAATCGCACGCTCGAACCACTCCACCAGCAAATGATTAATGATTACGGGGTGGAAATTGGTGACGGCGTAAGTAAACTTGGTCTAGAACGAAAAGATGATACACGCCTTCACTGGACCGTTACTATGAGCGAAGGCCGCAACCGGCAGATTCGCCGTACCTTTACGGCACTTGGGTATGAGGTGACCAAACTACATAGAGTGACATTTGGCCAGTACCATCTCAATTCATTGCCAGAAGGCAAAACCGCAGTAGTTAGACCCTAACCCCAGCTCTCAACCATGGCTGCAGCTCGAGCCATTTGTCTACGACGCTCTATGTCGATGACTCGTCCCATCACACCAAGCTCACGCTGCTCTTCTAATAGCTTGAACCCATCTTCGCCAATTCGCTGGCTTACTTGGTTAGGATTTGTAAAATTTCCTTGTATGAAAAATTGACCTGCCATGCCCATACTGGTCAATACATGAGTATCCGGGCCTATCGTCATACTTTGCGGAATAACTACACGATCCGACACGTATGAACTCGCGGCCACAAGCCCGCCACCATTCGGGTGCATCCTATAAGGTTGACCATCTAAAAGCATCGCCATTTCAAGCATCTCCAAGGGCACGCAAAGCCTCCGTGATACGTTAACTCCAACTATTTCGCTGCCAACCCGCTCTAAATAAGCCATCTACGCCTCCTTAAAAGTGTTCTCATTATTCCAAATTGGTGCCAGCGTGTAAAGCACGAGCAGTATGTAGCCCGCAAGTATCCACATCGCATCTATCCAGGTAGGGGAACACCATCCTGGCAACCTGGCGATACCGTGCTGCTTCGGGCATCATGTAAAGTGGCGGATTGGTTAGGTCGAGATCACCAGAAAGCTGGACAAACGAGGCTAACCGCTCACACGTTTGACATGGCTCAGGATATTCCTCAAGGGGAAGTCCCAAATATTTCTGTTCGTTCGCAACTTCGCCACTCATAGTTAATAATGATTATACAATCATAATTTATACTAGTCAAAATGTGGCACCTCTGTTATAATAAAATTACTCATTATGGCCTCTAAATTACCTACAGTTGCAATTATCGGGCGTGCGAACGCGGGCAAAAGCTCGCTGTTTAATCGTTTGGTCAAAAGCCAGCAAGCAATCGTGGCCCGCGAAGCAGGTACAACGCGTGACAACGTGATTGGTAAAGTTACCTACAAGAATGACAGTAAGGATGCCCAATTTTGGCTGGTGGATACGGCCGGATTAAAAACCGCCGAAGACGAATTCGAAGCCAGTATTCAAGATCAGATCGAGGAAGCTGCCGATGCTGCAGATGTCATACTAGTTGTAGTAGATAGCACTCAGCACGTTGGCGACGAAGAGCGTACCGTAGCCAAAAAAGCGCTAAAAAGCGGGAAGCCGGTTATATTACTCACTAATAAAGCCGATCTAAAGGGCAGCTTGCCAGACGAAGAGTTCCGCCGGCTTGGTATTAAAACAATCATTCGTACCAGTGCCGAGCATGCTTCAGGAATTTCTGATGTGCTGAACACTGTCGCCACCCTCTTACCGCCAGTAAAAGAGCGCGAAGCCGACGATGTATTACGGGTTGCCTTGATTGGCCGCCCAAATGTAGGCAAAAGTAATCTGTTTAATAAACTCGCCGGCAAGCAGCAAGCGGTCGTAGCTAATATTGCCGGCACAACGCGGGATATCAACCGCGTACAAATCAATTATCATCAGCGTACGATTGAACTTCTCGACACGGCGGGTATTCGCCGCCAAGGTAAACAGGAAGTAGGTATCGAGAAATTCAGCGTGCTACGAACGTTGCAAGCAATCGAAGAATCAGATATATGCCTACTTTTAATGGACGTGAACGAACTGAACACTCAGCTCGACCAACGCTTGGCCGGCATTATTGCCGAAGCGGGCAAGGGCTTAGTAATCGTGGTCAGCAAATGGGACAGCGTAGAAGGCAAAGATGCTTATACGCGTGATGCCTTGGCGCCGAAAATTAGCTATAACTTCAAGTTCACACCCTGGGCGCCACTTATTTTTACGAGCAGCGTTACCGGCCAAAACGTTACCAAACTTTTTGATTTAGTAACCGACATCGATGCCCGTCGCAAACAAGAAACCAAGACTCGGGTACTCAACGAGCTACTTCAAAAAGCAATCGATAAACACCCGCCAGCCGGCCTTAAGAATACTCATCCGAAACTTCGCTACATGGTTCAAACCGACGACAACCCGCCATGGTTCGTGATTCATGGCAGCAACTTGAAGTTCGTTCACTGGAGCTACAAACGCTACTTAGAACGATTAGTTCGTGAAACATACGATTACTCAGGTACGCCGATTAAATTCAGCTTCCGTGACGAAAAACAAATTAAATCGAACAAAGAGCGTTTTGCGGCTGGCAAGGCGCCAGTTACCAAAGCCTACAAAAAAGCCAAAGAAGCCGAAAATCAGTCATAGATCTTTACTGGGCAAGTATATACGCCATCATATACGCCTTTGAGTTCCCGTCATCTACTAATGCCTGAGGGAATTTTTTAGCTAAATCAAATTTATTTCTATCACCTTTTGCCATAAGGATATAGTCACCATAAAGTTTGTTAACATCTGTGCCTTTAAAGATTTGCTCCGGTAAAGTATCGACATACGCTTTCATGGTAGGGTTAAGCGGTAATAATTGAATAGCCAACTTGGCGTTAGGCTCATCGCTAAAAAATGTTTTGTATTCACGCTTACCGCCCCAATTGATTGAAACAAGCGGGGAAGTGTAGGCGGGCGTTTTTGGCCGGGTAAGCCAGTATGCCTTGGCTGCGGCAATCTCATTCGCAAGTAGCCATTCAGCTTCGTCTTTTAGGTCATTATTCTTCGTCACATCCGCCCATAGGCCTGCTGCCGTCCAGGCATTCACCGCTTCGCCGCTTGATTCTTGGTTATTACCATCAGCGTAGTTTGCTATGCCACCGGCCCACGAATGCCCCGCGTAGGCATCAAAATTCCTCCGAACAGGTAAGGATTCGTTTGATGTGTAATTCGCAATATCGGCAACAAGCAAGTTTATATCTGCTTCATGTTTTTTCAAAAAATCTTCATCGAATTTTGCCACTACGCTTGCTGCATAAATAATATATCCATAATGAAAGTGATGGTCATTTAACTCTTTGTCTGATCCAAAGCTCGCTTCATGCCCAATGACTGCTTTTGCAGTGGTATCGTAATAAAACGACTTTGCCATATCAGAGTCAAACCACTCACCAAGTGCTGGCGTGAGTTTATGTAACGCTTCGTCGCGGAGCTTAGGCTGGCGCAAGGTGTCCGCTAGCAGTACCAGCTGGGCAAGCCGCTCTAGCTGCTTACCGCCAAAATATGTATCGGGCTTATCCAGTTTGGAGGTACGGATATCGGTTTGCAGCTGGCTTGTTAGGGCGGTCCGCTCAGCCGATGCAAGCCCACTTAGATCAAGCGACCACGCAAGGGGTTCAAGCGGCTGGGTATACTCGATTTTAGAAGCTGGATAGGCTTTAAGCTCGCCGTAAAGTGATGGATAGAAAGCACTTGGACTCTCGTGGCTTACTTGGTGCGGCATATGCACCAATAGCGCCTGGCCATTACTTTTAGTAACGTAAGACAGGGAAGTAGTGACCTTACTGCCATGGATTTCATACGTCACGGCGCCAGAAGTAATTGGGGAACTCGCCTTTTTTGCTAATACCGTAAGATCCGCTTGTTTAGAAGCGCTAAATACCGCCAGTTCATCGTTTCTGTATAAACGAAGGGTGCTCCCGTTGGTACCATTTGATGCCTTTGCACCGTAAAACCTTCCATTATTTTTGAAGGTAGTGAGGCCGCTTGAAGTGTTCCGGGCTTCACCGCTCCGAAGAGAAACGTCGATATCCCGTTTGGCTACGACAAATCCATAGGGCGAACCAGCTGCGAACGTCACTTCGAATAATTCTTTGCCGGCACTATCGTAATACGCAAGTGTCAGGGTTAGTTCATCGTAACGGACGAGCTTAAAGAGGGTAGCATCTTTAGCACTTAGTTGTATTCCGTTCACGTGAGGACCATAGATACCTTCGCTCTGCGATGTAATGACAGGCAGACCAAGTTCAAAGCCGTCATTATGTGGCGCTATACTATTAGGCACGTTAAACCCTGGTTTTGGCTCTTTGTTAAGCACCATAGAGCTAAACCACTTATTGGTTGGTGGCGTCAGCCCCTCGGCCAAATGCGTTGTGCTCATGGCACTAGTCGATTTTTTCTTAAGTGAATCTAACGTAATAGGATCGATAAGTGATATGTCGCTTGTATTCGATGTGTCGCCACGTTTATGAATGCCAAACACAAGTACTGCTCCAGCAGCAAGGATACACGCACTTGTCACGCCAACAACTACTCTTTTTCTCGGCATTATCCTCCTTTATTACCTATGCACTGGACTGCAAGACCGACTTAGCCCATTCGGCGATTGATTTATAAAGCGAATTGTATTCAAGTTCCCATGTAGCAAGAACTGGTGTGCCATTTGAAAATGTGGCAGGTATATGGGCGTTCTTATCGAACCGTGCCTTCACAACAGTCAGTACCTTATCACCATTACGTTCCAATACTATATCAAAAACTTTTGCATCCAATGTGGTGTTATCTGGCAGGGTGACTTTAAGTGGGTGCTTACGGTTGATGCGCGCATAGTCCGGCGCGTTCAAACTGTATTTAGCCGTAACATAATCCGTATCATCAATCGTAAGTGTGGCTAACTGAGCATTATCAGGCACATATGAACCTTGAGCAAACTGCACGTTCCGCACCACGCCACTGTTTGCAGCTTGCAGCAAAATATTACCTTCAGGCGTGAGCTTATACAACAAATCCTTAACTGATTTTCGTTTGGCGCTTATTTCGGCTTGCAGGCTAGGACTTTTAATTTCAAACAAGGGGTCACCAGTTTGCACTCTGTCACCAACGCGTATGTATTGCTTGGCAACCGTTCCGCCGCTGTCTACCGAAACTACGTATTGATCGGAGTCGAGCTGGGCTGATTTTGACGTAATGTTCGACATTGAATAATTTAGGTACACAAATAGCCCGAACACTATGAGCAGTACAATGCCTATTCCGATTAGTAGCCTCGTTCTACTAAAAAATGTCACGCGTTGTCCTCCTTTACTCAAACGCTACTTCCACATGCGGTTTACTCCCACGTCGTTTTGCTCGGCGGCTCTCGGCGCGTAATTGGCGTCCTTCACGCAGGGCTGCCCGTATGAATACGGCAAATATTATGGTCATTACGATATTCCACACAACAGCAATCGAAAATTCAGATGTATAGAAAATTTTCCAAATTCCTATCACGCTGGTTAACGCCAAAAACACAAACGTATAGATTTGAATACGTACATAATTAAACGGTGAGTCATAGCCGGTATCTTTTTTATTAGTCGCTGACCATGCTTGGTCACGGCCTAATAGCGCGTTAAAGAACGCTTTTATATAAATAGGGAAGGAGGCGGTTGATATCATGATAGTTTCGAGCTTCAAGCCACCCATAGCATAAAACGACAGCATTAGTTGCATGACAAAAAAGCCGGAATAAAGCGCCGCCCATTGCCACAAGGGGATATCGAGCGCTACCGGTGAGAGGTTGAAGTAAATTTGCAGGGCAGGCAGAAGAATCAACATCAATACAGCGAAACCGGTAAAGTAAAACGATGTCGTTAAAAAGTATTGCAGCCGTTGATCGACAGTCAACTTGCGATTAAGCAGCGGGTTAGCGGTTAGGAATATTTCAAAACTCCCCGTTGCCCAGCGTAGTTGCTGCTTGGAATATGCCTTCATCGTTTCTGGGGTTTTGCCCTCGGCTAGCACCTTATTGATATACACGGTGCGCCACCCACCTTCATGTAGGCGCATTGCCGTCCATATATCTTCTGATTTCGATTTATCATATATACCGCCGATGCTATCAATCGCTTCCCGACGGAACACCACACACGTTCCCACACAAAACGCGGCGTTAAATCGGTTTTTTCCTTGCATCAGCATGGAATAGAAGACATGCTGCATATAACCCGCGCCGGTTGAAATAAAGTTCATAGCATTGCTGTAATACTGCGGCGTTTGCACCATGGCCATATCGGGATTCTCAAAAAATGGAATCGTTTCGTATAAAAACTCAGGTTTTGCTACGAAATCGGCATCCAAAATCACAAAAAAATCACCCTTGGTACCCGCCAATGCGTGGTTGATATTACCAGCTTTGGCATGGGAATGTTCGGTTCTTCGAACATAGCCTACGCCTATTTGGCGTGACAAACGTAGAACCTCATCCGATTCACCATCGTCTAAAATATAAGTTTTATGCTTACCGTACATATCCCGTGCAGCAATAGCCGTTTCCTGGATTTCTTCAATCGGTTCACCATACACCGGAATAAACACATCCACCGATACATTTTTGCCATGGAGCTTCATTTGAATATCGCGAGTTTGTTCAATTGGATATTCGTCGAGAGAATTATATAAAGTTTTTCCAATCCGCTGCCCAAAAATCTTATTCTGGGCTTCATGATATTCAAAATGACGCGGATTGTTACGGCCGCTTAGAATCGTCCAAAAAGCTAGTACGCCCTGCGATACCAAATAAAATTCCGCAACAATTACCATCAAGTAGGGCAAGATATCGCCCCGAAATTCGGGTTGGAGCAAAAAATATAGGTAAATAAGGGCACCAATAATTGAACCGGCAAGAATAAGCGAGACAGTGGGTGATTTAAGCCGCTGTTCCAAAAGATCGGTCGATTGGCCCCGGTCGTAATTCCTTGTCGTTACTGGTCTGGTCACTAAAGTGTATTATTGCGCAAGTAACTGAGAATACCCTGAAAAAGGAAGAAGCCCCACACCCGGAAGGGAGCGAGGCTCTTACCTTCGAACGGATGCGGGACTACCGGGTGGTTGGTGCCGGATCTTCGAAGAAAGACCAGGTACCTTCCGCGTTGGTGAACTGAACCTCGGGCACCGAGACGCCAGTCACCTGAGAACGGCGTGTCGCTTGCCGCTGCTTCCATTCGCGGTGACGCAAGCGCTTCGTGACTCGAGCGTCCCAAAACGCGATGAACGCGCAGGGGACGGCGATGAGCAGTGCGGCCGTGAAGAGCATCAACTCCACACTCACAGCCTCGGTCTTCGCCTGATGCCATGTCAGTCCCATCAGGATGATGAAGCTGATGTAGGCGAACAGACGTTCCCAGGAACGGAGCGGTCGGTAACCGCATCGCAGTTCACGCTTTGCCATGATTGAACTCCTTAAGGGGGAAGGTCACGGACGGTCCGTGACAGCAAAAGGACAATCTTTATTATTATAGCATACTTTGCATTATTTTGCAATAGTGTACACTAGTTAACAGATATGAAACTGGTTTTTGCCCAGGGCAATCCGGGCCTACAATTCGCAAATACTCGCCATAACATAGGCTTTGCTATTGCCGATAAACTAGCAGCGTTAAACAAGACGGAATTTAAAGCTACTAATAAGTTTTTTGCCGATATTGCTGAGTTTTCAGCGGAAGGCGAGAAAGTAATCATTGCTAAGCCATCTACCTTTTATAACGAAACCGGGCGCAGCTTTACTGCGATCAAGCAATTCTACAAGCTAGATGAATCTGACATCCTCATAATTCACGACGAACTAGCACTACCATTTGGCACGCTTCGTAGCCGTATTGGTGGGGCAGATGCAGGCAATAACGGAATCAAGAGCATCAACACCCACGGCGGCTCGTCAACGGCACGTCTGCGTGTAGGAGTAGGCAATGAACAGCGTGCTATTATGGGCGACACCGATTTTGTGCTTGGAAAGTTTAGTAAAGAGGAGCATGAAGCACTTGAAGCAACTATCATTCCAAAATGCCTCGATATTATTGCAGACTTCATTGCGGATTCTCATTCTGTCACCAGCCACAAACTTCTCGATTGACCTTAGGCTCTTTTTAGATTATAGTTCGTGTTAATTTCGCCACGACGGCGATTCCGTTGAGAATTATCTCCGGTCTCGCGTTAAGGCGCGAAATCGGAGTTTGACATTGGAGGCTGCCGCCATGACGATCCAGGGCACCGTTTCGGTTGATAGAGTTAAAGAAAAGGCACGTTGCACCGCGCGTCACATGGTCCATGATCACCCGGTTGCCGATCGGCTGAAGCACGAGATTGAAAGCGTTGGCGTTCGCCGACGAAATCGACTCTCGTACCTTCCACGCCTGTGGCACTGGCGCAAGGTATATGCATACCGCCTGCGTCTTTACCACCCACTGTGGCTCGTTGAAGATGGCGTGATTTACCGGGAGTATGAAGACGCGTTCGGTAACTCGTTCTTCATGATTGCAGAGATCGAGTTGCGGGACAGCGAGGGGCTACAGAACATCTTCAAAGCCCTGGAGCGACTTGATCCCTGTAGCGCCATGTAGCACTTCAGTTCGACTCCGCGCCCCGGCCGCAAACACGCGGCCGGGGCGCAAGTCACATTTAGGCGCCTTAATAATTTAGAAATAAAAATAGCCGGATTCATTCCGGTATTTTTATTGTAGTTAAGGAAAAAGAGCAGCATAGCGATGAGAAAAAACCTTGGTTTTGTCTATATTACTAACTAAAAAAGCGCCAGGTAAGGGTGGGCATCACCTGGCGCCATTTTACCCTTCAACCCACACCAGAGAGAAGCGTTCGTACAAAACTCCACGGAATGTAGACGCATGATAAGAATCACTACTGGATAGTCTCTCTTTGAATGGTACCTCGATCTGATAAATCAAACCGGGGGTTAAAGGGATTAGTATGCACACGCAGTTTTACTAGGCTCGCAGTGGAGGGTAGAATACTACGAACCACCTTGTGTGCAACCTAACATAAGTTAGAATAGGGG
>CAZVUR010000008.1:0-22756 GCA_964629385.1 uncultured Candidatus Saccharibacteria bacterium
CTCCTTTGATAAGTTTTCTTATATTAACTGCCAGAGGGTTGTTTGCATCATAAGCCCCAAACCAGATATGGTAGTGGTTGTTTTGAAGCGTAGATTATTATGTAACCATATTTTGTTATCCACATTTAGCACTTACTTATCCACAGTATTACAGGGTGGCTGCGTGATTGTGGATAAGTTCTTCTCTTTTGGTGCGAATCTCCACGAGTGTAAATTACACCAGAGTAGGAGTTGTGGAAAACTTTTTTGTTGATTACAATAGCTTGTAGTAGAACGTGGTGTTAGTACGCCATACCTAAGGAGGATGTGTGAGTCAGTCGTTGTGGCAAAGTGTTTTAGGAGAAATTGAAGTATCGGTTTCTCACGCCACGTTTATGACCTGGTTCAAGAATACGGAATTACTGGATTCGTCCGACGATACCGTAACGATTGCCGTGCCGAATATATTCGCCCAACGCCAATTTGAGGTGAAATTTAATAGCCAAATCCGTGAAATTTTAGCCAAAAACGGCGTATCACCAAGTTCGATTCACTACGTTGTGAAGACTAGTCAAAAACGCGCCACCGTTTCACGCGAGACCACAAAAGCGCAATCAACCTCCCCCGCCGACCGCTTAGTCGCGCCGGTGCCTAAGCAAAAAGTAAATAATAATGGGTTAAATCCACGATATACGTTTTCTAACTTTATTGTTGGGTCGAGTAACGACCTAGCCTATAGCGCCTGCCAGGCAGTAGCAAAAACGCCTGGCGTTAAATATAATCCGTTGTTTTTGTACGGCGGTGTTGGCCTTGGTAAAACCCACCTTATGCAGGCGGTTGGTAATGAGATAACCGAAAAAAACCCTGATACATCAGTATTATATATAAGCTCAGAAACGTTTGTTAACGACTTTTTAGAGAGTATCCGTTTTAAGAAAAAAGGGTTTGCTGATAAATACCGCAATGTTGACGTGCTAATTGTTGATGACATGCAGTTTATTGCCGGCAAAGAAAAAACCCAAGAAGAATTCTTCCATACTTTTAACGCACTCCACCAGGCGAATAAGCAAATTATCATCAGTAGCGATAAACCGCCGCGTAATATCCCTACCCTTACTGAGCGTTTACGTAGCCGTTTTGAATGGGGTATGAGTATCGATATTCAAATGCCTGATTTTGAAACCAGGTGTGCGATATTAGAGGCCAAAGCCGCCGCTTCATCAGCAACCATTAACCGTGAAACGGTAGAGTACCTTGCAACCAATATTAAAACCAACATTCGTGAACTTGAGGGTGCGCTTAACCAACTACTGGCTTATTCTGAAATGCGCGGCGTGCCGGCGGATATTTCTACGGCCGAAGGGTTAATTGGGAGTGTTCGTAGGTCTCGCCCGCAGCACCTTACCGCAAAACAAATTATTGATAAAACTGCTAGACACTTCCAGCTTAGTACTGCCGAAATCTGCAGCGCCAAACGTGATAAACACATTGTGACACCGCGCCAAATTGCCATGTATTTACTACGTAGCGAACTACACTTAAGTTTCCCGCGAATTGCCACAGAACTCGGCCGTAAAGACCACACAACAGCGATTCACTCGGTTGAAAAAATTGAAAAAGCCATAAAATTAGACTTTATGATCCGAGAACAGGTGGCTGATATCCGGGAGAATTTGTATGTATAGTTGTGGATATACTGTGCAGACTGCATGGGTAAGTGGGTTAATAAACTGTTGGAGTCTATCCACAAAACTACCATTTACTGTAGCTCAAGCAAGCCCTGCCTATGGAAAAGTGCTCATTACCCGCAACCTTACCCAAAACAATCCACTTACTTTTACCCAGGTTAAAAACACTGTTTATGATCTGTTAAATCAAGTGTTTTCCACGCAATTCACCCCCCCTATTATTACTACGAAAAAAGAACTTAAGGAGATTTAATAATGGAAGTAATCGTCACCCAAGAAAACCTGAGTTTTGCACTAAATAATGCCAGTCGAGTTGCTTCAAGTAAGTCAGGGTTACCTATTTTGAACAATATTCTACTAAGAACTGACAGCTCAAGGCTTTATATTGCTGCAACAAACCTAGAGGTTGCTTCATCACATAGAATTGGTGCGAAGATTATAAAACCCGGTTCAGTAACTGTGCCGGCAAAACTATTAAGCGAATTTATCCAAAACCTTCCAAAAGAACAAATCACCCTAACAGTAAAAAATAATAAATTAAGCATTGTTACAAAAAGTTCTTCATCAACAATAAACGGTGTGGCCGATGATGAATTCCCAGAACTACCAACAATCGATGAGAATAAAGCCATAAGCTACACCCTATCGGTAGATGATTTTAAAAACTCTGTATCACAAACAATAATAGCCGCCAGTAACGACACAACCCGCCCAATACTTACAGGCGTGTATTGGCACTCGTTTGAAGGTGGCTTGTTTATTGCTGCAACTGACGGGTATAGGCTTGCTGAACGTAAAATAACCGATACAAAAAGCGACGTGTCGGCTGTGATACCCGTTTCTACCCTACAGGAGGTACTTAGAACCATCCGCGACGATACAACCGAGATAGAGGTGTTATTTGACGAAACACAGGTAACTTTTAGACTAACAGACGCGGAGATTACAAGCCGTTTAATTGACGGCAACTTCCCTGACTACAGGCAACTAATTCCAAAAAATACGAACACAACCATTACCTTGAATAGAACGGAGTTTGTAAGGGTTATTAAAATAGCCGGACTGTTCGCGCGTGAATCTGGCGGCGGTATAACCCTAACTGTTGATTTAGAAACAAAACAACTAAGCGTAACTTCAATAGCGTCAGAAATTGGTGAAAACTCGTCAAATATTGACGTTGATATAACTGGTGATAGTGGCAGCGTTAGCCTAAACTCACGTTATTTAACCGACGCACTCGGCGCCGTATCGGCAGATAAGATTGTATTCGGGTTTTCGGGTAAATTAGCACCATGTGTACTAACCGAGGATGTAAAACAAACACCCTATAAGCATATTATTATGCCGCTAAAGAGCTAATCGTGGTGAAGTTCATAGTCGCGTGACTTTATATCGCTTAAAATAACGTACTTTGTGTCATCATACCCAATACCCGATAAATATTCCTTAGCATCCCCTAAGCACGATACATTGTCATTTACACTCTCATCACCAAGAAGATTATTGAAATCGGGTTTTTTGCAAAGTACTGTTAGTGACATTAGTTTTTCATTCTCGTCGGGTATAATGTAATCGATTTCAAAGTCAGGGGTTATAACCGGTAAATGCTTAACTAAGGGATAATCTTTCTCAACACCAGACGATTCGGTAATTTGGCGTTCTTGCTCTTCTTTTGTAAGGTCTTTAAACTCAAGATATTTTGTTGTGTACTCCCGAGTAATATTTAAGTGATTATCACCAGATGTAGCCGAAATAGTTACAGAAAAGTTCACATTTTCATTAAGCTGATTTGACAAGACTATCCGCAATATGGATCCATTAATCGCAACACGATATTTTACAGCGGTACCCTTTATTGTGGCACTAGAACTCTTGTTTAATGAATGATTGAATGTGTATACAAGAGTTGTTTGGCTTGTTGGAAGTGTTTTTGAACCAGGGTTTTCATGAACTAAATTAAAAAATACATACCGCCACGATAGAAAGATAACTAGAATTACCACAACTAAAATAACAATAACAAGCGCAATTCTCTTAACAAGTTTCAAAGGTATCATTATTTCATCCTTCCGAATCCTACTAAACCTTCATTATCGAGAACGATAGTTCGTGTAGATTGTGATACTGTGTCGCTTTCATTACCACCGATCGTGGTCATTTTATTCCCGTTCACCTCAATTACTAAATTCACATGACTTTGACTTCCGCCATCGGGAGTTTGCTTACCTATATAGAATGCAACATCACCAGGTTGCGGTTCTTCATCCCCAACCTTAAAGTAGTGCCCATTCTTTTTGAACCAATCTTGCAATGTACTAACACTTGCAATACGCCACCCGCCACTGGCACCACCAGTAAAAGGTGAACCAGCTTGCTTATATACCCAACTTACAAAATCAGCACACCACGACTCTCTGTTGTTATCGGAGTATTTTAGAACATTTGCATCGTATTCATGTACCGACTTTGCAAGCTCCTGCTTGGCAATTTTAACAATATCCGCTGCGCTACCAGACCCGGCGACCTCGCCACAATCACTCGTAATATCAGGTGCATTACTTGAGCCTGCACCAGTCACTTCAATCTCTGATGATGGTGGGGCTAGGTTTTTCTCCTTTACGTATTGAATTACGGCATCAATTATTTTAGATACCTTACTTACATATTCACTATCTGTAGCATAACCCGCATCTTTAATAGCTTGTAAATATTTGTATGGGTCGCCGGGATATTTTAATGCCGGCTCGTATCGTGGATTCTCAACTATAAATTCCGCGTATCCTCGCCAACCAGCTTCGGCATTTCTAAAAACCCTAAACCCATCGGTAATTGTTGTCGTGTTTCCTGGAGTGTACTCTTCTTGTGTTTCAAGATCAACAACCGGTCCATCCCAGCTACTTCCTGCTTTAAGCCCATGGAAATTGAAATATTTTTTAGCTAATAGCGATTGGCCAGAGCCTGATTCAAGGTAACCTTGGGCTATATTTGTTTCGTAAGGTATACCATAATCCTCATTAGCTTTTACTGCATATCCTACATACTCTTCTATGAAAGATTTTAGGTTTTCGGTTGTAGCCGCAACTCCTCCATCGGCGTCAATAATTGACGGGTCTTTACAGACGCAACTTGAGTTTGATGTGGTTGTTGACGCTGGGGCTGCTTGAAGGCCCGTACCTTGGAGCTTTGCATACAGTATCCTGTGATCTGAAGCATCCGTAGGTTTTGCTGACTGACTGAGTGTTTTAAGTGTGTTTGTGTGGAATATGTAGTCGATTGTTCCGTTACCATCATGTGTTTGAACCGGCCCCATCGTATCGAAGGTTGATTTCATATCAATAGAACCAAGCATTTTTCTAGGTCCCCACGGATCATTGTCGGGGTACCTAGAATTAAAGTCACCAGCAACAACTACAGCACCACGTGTTGATAGTTCTTTTACCTTATTAATCAACTTCTCTAAGCCCTGTTTATAGAGTTCTTGACGTAGTGGCATGTTAGGTCCATAGTATCGAGGATTTATCATGTGGTGAAGAGATATCATTGATGCTGTATTGCCTGTATTGTCTTGGAGTACAACCCATGTAAAAGAGCGGCCAGCGTCCCATTCCTGGGGTCCGTTTGCTACCATCAATTCACGTCCGGCATCTATTTTTGACCATCGTGCACTATCCCAAAGTACCGCTGTTGATCTTTCTTGTCCTCGAGCAGACTCGTCTTTGTATGCTGAATATCCGTTTTGTGTCATTGCATCTTGTGATATGTTCATTACTTCGTTCAGCGAGACAAAGTCGGGCTTACTGTTGGTAATTTCTTTTACTGCACTTGCAAACTTATTGTCGTATTTTAAGTTGGCTTGAGCAACACTAATCTCTCCATTGAATGGTTGCCCCGTACAGTTCCCCTCGAGCTCGATACTTGCAATAAAAGTATCATGGTCAGACCCTGTTCTGGCTCTTGTGTTAATTACTTTTATGTCAGAAACTGATATACCAGGGCTAACGTAAATATGATCGATGTGTGGCATGTTGTCTTTTGGATCTGTTTCGTTGGGGCATTTGACTTTACGGTTTTTCCATAAGTCATATACATGATTCATGAAACCATCTTTTGTTAATTTACAATACGCTGTATTTTCATTACTACTTGCTCCAGCACCTTGGTCTTTATTGTAGCCTTGGTTGAAATCACCAGTCAAAATGACAGGTGCTTGACCAATTATTTTTTTAATCTGATTTATATGAGCCTCAACATTAGCAAGCCTGGTTTCGTTTGAACCTTTACCGCGATTGATTGGGTCGTGAACATTCATTACAAAGAACTCTCGGCCCTCGGTATTGGTTTTATCGCGCAATTTTACCCAAGGTTCCTGAATTTGACCTTTAAAATATGTAGTATTCCACGTACCTTTATCTACTTGGTCAAAAAGCGAGCCGTTCCACAAGATAGAATCGGAACTTTTCCCCCAAGTCGTCCGTTTATAATCAAGTTTTGACTGAATATAGTCCCTTTGATCTGGCTCCATTTCTTGAAAACCAATAACATTAACATCATTGTCTTGAATGTTTTTTATGACCTTGTCGGCGCGCATCTTCCAGTCGCTCGGGCTATGTGCTTTTCCTAAAATGTTGTATGTAGCAACTTTCAATTTCAGGGAAGAACAGCTGTTAGTGGGGCTTAAACACCCCTCGCCAGGCCGGTAATCAAGAACTCCGTTTCCAATAGCAAACGACTCATCAAAGGCGCTAGCAATGTGAGATTGTGAGGCGAACACAAACACGATGGCCGTAATAAATAGGAGTAGTTGTTTAAGAGCTTTCATCGGTCTCTTCCTGGACAGGTTACGTTCGCCTTACCAGTTAAAACACCCCAGTTGACATCCTCACCTTTATCAAGTGCAAGAAATACATCTTGGGGACATATGTACTTACCTCCATAGGCAATACCAACGTGAAGATGAGCGCCGTAGACATTACAGCCAGCCATACCGGTGTCAATAATATGATCACCGGCTTCTACAGTATCCCCGACCTTGAACTGCTGGTTAGTGCCATGCATATATGCAATACCCAATGTTGTGCCATTTACATCCGTCTTAACTGCTATTCCGTCGCCTTCACCACATAAGTTTGTTGAAGTAACCTTTCCACCAACCATGGCAAATACCGGTTCGCCGGTTCCGATTCCAATGTCTGCTGCTATACCAGCTCCTTTATCTGACGTTCCCATGTTATCTTCGCCCCAAGCGGTGCCGGTTAATCCGCTGTCGCTTCTTCCTGTGTGAGGTTTAAGAAAGTTCGAGTGACTTGCATTCCACCACTTTTTCTCAAGTGGCCAGGCAACGTCACCGCTGAATGAGGCTGAGTCACCCGACCCCGACCCTGATTTATTGGCTGAGCTACCTGAAGTACCGGGTTCTTCTGGGAAATCCTCGTCCATACCATCAGAGACTGACTGATCAATATAAAATAGACGGAAATTCTTATATTTATTCTCGTTACCCCCTGCCCTACCTATTACACATTCGTTGCCGTCGCTTTCGCTAGGGGGTGTTACATTATCGCCGAGTGGGTTTTTACGATCGATACAGTTCTTAATAAATTCCGCATACTCCCCCTTCGGTGTTGGATCCGAAGGCGACTCGATCCAGTTGTATATTTTCTTTTGTTCCCCTGTTTCTGGATCTATTACCGGGTTACCACTCTCATCAAAGACAAGGGTGTATGAAGAGAGCATAAAATCAGTAACATCTTCTGCGTCAATTTTAAGATCTTCTGGGGGAATAGCATAGCGAGGGTTGCAGAATGGATCGGCAGCTATACCCTTTAGTTCGTAATCCTCACACTGTGAATACTTAGCCTTTTCTGTAGCTGCTTGTACGACTTGATTAGCTCCAAGCGATGAGAAGGCCGAAGATATAAACGAAGCTGCAGCAAAACCGGTGTTACCAGGGGAACTCATCTTCGAGATGTACGGAGTAATCGTTCTCATAAAGCTTCCTAAGAATGTACTGCTACTTGACGCATCAAATGGACTCAGACTACTTCGTTCTATTTCAGATTGTTTGGCAATTGTTTGCGTGGTGAGCTGGCGATAGGCTGCATAAACATCTTGTGTGGCCACACCAAGCCCGCGATGTTGAGCGTCTTGAGCGTTTTGGCCACCGGCGCCCGAGGCAACAGCGTTACCGGTTTCATTACCGTTTTCGTCACCTTTAATGACCTCACCTTTTACCATATCGATTAACTTTGGTTGTATAAGTGCGAAGGCGACTGAGATTGCCGCTGAAGCTGCGGCACCAACAGCCACACCCCACCCAAGGCTCCCTCCACCCGTAAGTATTGCAACGGCAGCTCCTAGAACAGCAACGCCAATCAGAATCGCTTGGCCTTTCCAGCTTTTTACAAACCCACATGTATCGTCAGCAACGCTAATTGCCGACGATTTGCCTCCCGTAACGGCAGACGCTAGTTTTGACATTAGGTTGTCGTTTAGTAGTTGGCCGTTAACATAGCGGCTTGTTTCATTTTGAATCATAACCTTTTCGGCTGTAGCTTCTTGTAGCGCATCATCTTTAGCGCTACTGTTTGCATATTCGTCAACAACCTTGAAGTCTCCCGGCCTGAATATATCCCCGTAAGCCGCAAATTTGTACCCATCAGAATCAAGAGCTCCCTTACCTTGGCTGTTAATTTGAGTTAGCTTATTGCCGTAGAATTCCATTTCTTCAGCAGTTAAATCCCCATAACGTTGCTTGTCGGAAATCTTTTTGAATTCATATGCATAACGGACAAGCTGGCGTTGCTGGTAGACTTTTGCCGCAAAGCTTGCTAAACGTACAGTATTCCAGGCGGTACAAGCTGTATCAACGGCACCGGCGCCAAGCGCAGTAACCGTTAAGGCGCTTTTAACACCGGCCTTTATCATAGTTTTTTTCACGAGGTCTCCAAGCTCGTTTCGCCCGATAAGTTCATCAAAAAGAGTATTCAGCCGTCTTCCCTCTTCTACTGTGTACTTGTTTTTATCTGTTTCATCACCAAATGAATAGGCGTTCGGGTCGTTGTCGCCAACAGGGTTACCTTCTTTGTCATATGCTTGTAGCCGTTTGCCATTAAGTTGCTCGGCTTCTGTCCCGGCGGTAACTGCCTTTAACTGTTCGTTCATTTTTTCCTTGTCACCGGGCTCAACCTGGGTTGTTCTCTTCAAACCAGTAACTGTTGAGCGAACCCTGGCCGCAAGTCTATCGGAGGTGGCGGCGAAGATTGGGTCGTAACCCTTACGTAAGGCATCGCGAAGCCCCTTGTTTACCCGAGCCTCTTTTAGCAAATCGTTAGCAGCAATTACCTTCCCTTCAAATTTAAAAGCGCTGGGTTTGAGTCTCCCAGGAATAACACTTTTCTTATCTTCCACGATTTCTATACCCGCACGCTTAAGTCGCTTGGCAAGTCCGGAATTTTTGCGAATAGATTGATATTTGCATCTGATAGTTACTTTTTTAGTACATACACCGCCTATTACATCTTTATGGAGTTTTTTCTTAAGAAGTAGTGTAGAGCGGACATCGAGCGCCGCCACCTGGTCATTAAATTCGCCACGAATCGCATCAACAAACTGCTGAAGTACCAACCCCGGGGTTAATAGTATTGAAATAATCGTTGGAACGCCGATAATAAGTCCAATCAAGCCACCCGTAGCAGCTTTTCTGCCGGTTAATGTGCCGGTAATTTTTCGTCGTGTCGATTTGGGTTTATTGCTATCACTGCCTTTTCCAGCCCAGTAGCCGTTGTTTGAGGTTTCGGCGTCTTTTGTGACTGCCTGTAAGTTCCCACGCTCTGGCGTTGATTCGCCGCCACCATTAATAACTCCAAAGCGATTACCTGTATCGGTTTCGGTTGTATTAAGCTGTTTGGCGGCCTCAAGGTTGCCACGCTCTGGCGTAGACTCACCACCACCTTGAACCACATGTAAATCGGGCCTGATATCCGGCTCGATATTTGGCTGAAATTTTTTTGATGGCTCCATAGTTTTCTTTTAATGATTACTGGACTGCCAGTAAAACCCTCATAACACTATTGGTTATTATACACTGTATTCACCAGGGTCCATATAGCCAGGCTGGGTTGCTTGGTCGGGTGTTGGCTGTATTTGTTCTTGGGCTACCCCAGCGGCTCCCCTACCGGTTGTAACCAGCTGCTGCTCGGTTTGGCTTGATACGATTTGAATATGAACGTGGTTTTGCCCAGCAAAGAACAGCCCTTGGCCAACCGGGAAGTTAGCAAGTCGCTTACGTTCTTCTTCGGTGAGCTTGAATACATCGGCTAGTACGTCAACGGCGCTTGAGGATTGCTTTAGAAGTAACTGCATTGAACTGTTGGCCACGATGGCACGGCCCATTTGGCTGCCCATGAAATCTTCCACGTCTTGGGTAATGGTGGTTAGCCCGAGTTGGTACTTACGGGCGCGTTTTGCCAGGCTGAATAAGAAGTTGGCTGAATCATCATATTTCATAAGCTGCCAGGCCTCGTCTACTATAAGCATACGCTTGCGTTGGTCGGTACGGGTAATATTCCAAACATGGCTTAGTACAATGTACATCGCAACTGGCCGAAGTTCGTCTTCGAGGTCACGAATGTTGAACACCACCATGTTGTTATTAATATCGATATTCGACTGCTGGCTAAAAATGCCGGCAAATGTACCACTGGTGTATTTTCGGAGCCGCTGGGCTAGCTGCGGGCCGGTTCCGCCCATGTGAAGTAGCGTGTCGTATAAATCAGAAATTGTAGGCGGCATTGAATTGTGAGTAAGCGGATCACTGGTAATACCTGCACGCGCATAAGTGTCAATTAACCCTTGGTCAAGGTCGGCTTCTTCGGCTGGGGTCAGCCCACTCATAATTAGGCCATTGGCGGTTGTTTGTGAACCACCGAGCATTAAACGGAATAATCCGTGGAGCGTCACAAGGTTAGCCCTTAGGGCGTCATCGGCCTCTTCGGTATCGATAACACGCGGTAAATCAAACGGATTGATTCGAGTGTCTGCAGTCAGGCTAAGGCGAATATAGCTACCGCCAACGGCATCGGATAATTTTTGGTACTCGTTTTCAGGATCGATAATCAGAATATCAGTACCGGTCATCATGCTTCGAATGGCTTCTAGTTTGACTGTAAACGACTTACCGGCACCAGATTTTGCGAATACCACCATATTGGCGTTTTCAAGCGTGAAGCGGTCAAAAATAACCAGCCCATTATTGTGCATATTAATGCCGTACAAGATTCCCTTGTTATCGGTAAGGTCGGCACTGGTGAATGGGAAGCTGGTTGAAATTGCACCGGTGTTCATGTTGCGACGAATCTGCAGTTGATCGAGCATTTGCGGCACGGTTGAGTTCATGCCCTGCTCTTGCTGGCTGCTGGCAACCTTGCTAAATACGAGTTGTTGGCCAAAAATAGTTTCAATTTTATGCTGCACGAAGTTAAGTTCATCTAAACTGTCGGCGTACAGAGTAATATACAGCCCGTAACGGAAGAAGCGCTCGGCACCAACCTGCAACTGGTCACGCAGTTCCTCGGCATCTTGAATAGCCGCTTCAAGGCCTGGGTCGCGCGTTTTACCCTTTTCGCTATTGATTGCGATGCTGGCTTCCATTTGGGTAACTTTTTTGCGCAGGTTATTAAGAACCACTTGGCTCTCAACTGGGTAGACGAACATAGAAATATCTAGCACTTCGTCGATGTTGATGATACTCGATAGCCAGCCGGTGTAAATTTGGCGCGGGTAGCCGTAAACGTACAGGGTCCGCCCGTATTTCGTACCAAGCCTAAAGTAACTTGAATGGATTTCGATACTACTTGGCGCAATTAAATCGCGGAGTGTAGTGACTCCTTTTAAGAAAGCCTGTTCTACTTCGGCTTGCTCACGGGCACGCTGTTGGGCAGCAATATCTACTGGATCGGGTTTCTTAGCCATTACTGCGTCTCCTGTAAGCTTGGCCGTGGCGCTTCGCCATTACCCTTGGTAACATACGTACTTGTGACCGTGTCAAAATCACCCAAAGGTTGACGTACGGCGGTATCAGGGTTGTAGATATTGTAGTACAGCTCGCCTAGTTCTTTGGTGTTTAATTGCACGCTTTTTACACCTAGTTGGAATAATCCGCTCATTACAGAATCAACCCGGTTCTTAATTTCGTCTTTGGCCTTGGTGTAGGTTGCTTCATCGATTTTAATCATGTCAGTGGTTTGTTTGGCGAATAATTTACCAAAAAAGCCTTTGGTTTGGTTTTTAATGTCGGCCAGATCACCAGTTGGGAAATACGGAATAATGATGAAAAAGCTTTTATCCATAATATTGGCTTCTTGGCTGAGGGCGTCAATGAAATCAATGTAATCATCCATCAATACCCCAAGCAACATATTATCTTGGTTGCGGCGAATACCGCTAAGTCTATCGAGGTACGGGCCAATATCAACCCGCTGTGAACGGATAAATATTTGTACCGGAAAATAAAGTGAGTTCAAAAAGTTTTGGTAACTATATTCAACCCCTTCCCGTTCGCGGGCACTCATAAGGTCGAAGTTAATTGACTTACAGGCTACGACTGCCCGGAAGCTTCCGTCGCGCATGACAACCATGTTTTCACGAATCTCGGCGATTTGTAATGTGTTCTGGGTAGTGTTTGGATTAGCTTTTTTAACTGGCTGAGCGGCTGGCTTTGCCTGGGGCGCTGAACCGACTGGTGGTGCCATTTGAGGCGCCACTGGCTGGGCTGTCATCGGTGTCTGTGGTGGAAAGGGCTGCTGGGTTGGAGCCATTTGGGGCTGGGCCGGCATTGCAGAGGCTGGAGCACCTTGCTGCAACGAGGCTTGCATCTGATTAGCTACGGTTTGTGGTTGAGTGGGGTTAGCACCAGGCACGGCAAACGCATTCGGGTCCGAAGCAGGTCCGACAACAGGTGGCATTTGATTATTATTTGGTTGGCTCGGAGGCATGGAGAGATTTTGTTTCGTTCCCACTCGTTACGCCGACATTTTACTAGCGGAGCGAGATAACCACCTCATCTTCAGAAAGCTTTTCCTTCTCGTGAATGCGGTTGGCTTCCCTTGCGATCGTCTCCACCGATAAGTCGGGATTGTTTGCAAGGTTAATTATATCAGGCGATAACTGTTTTTCGCTAGGCTTTTCGGGTTCCGCCTGGTTTATGGGTTGGGTCGGGGCTGGTTTTGTAGCATCCACTGGGTTAATTACAGATTGGTGCATTGCAGGGTACGGATTAAATGTAATCGTGGGCTGTTCAGTACTATCTGCTGCCGGGCTGGGAATAGTTGCGTAGGGGTCTGCAATTGGCGGAGTGATTGGCTGGGTTGGAGCTGGTGCCTGTGGCTGCGCTGCTGCGCTAGCCGATTGCGCTTGGAATTGTTCAAGCATGGCTTGGTGGCGCTGGGCGTCCGTTTGATCAAGCCGTGTTTCTAGTGCGCGCCCTACCCCTGTGCTTTCGTCTAGCATATCTGGTGCTTGTTGGGCGTCAAAAAATGCATCGCTGGTCAGCGGGCTAGTAACGGTTGGGTCGTAGCCTTGTACTCCACGTACGGCCCAGCCACGGCTATCTACAATCTGTGCCAAATAGCTCAGCCGTTGTTCGGCTTCATCTTCAGATAAATCTTTGGTTCGCTTCACCTCCACTACCATAGGGGCGGTAATTTCTATGAGTGCTTGCGAGCCGTCTGGGCTCCATAGGCGGCGGTGTGGCTTTAAATAGAATGAAATAATTGCCGCTAGGTACGTTTCCATTGGCTGGTCTTTACGTAGCGGCAAGGCTAACGCGCCAAATAGCACTATGACAGGCAGAACAATAACAACAAGTGGCAAAAATATCTGGTATAGCACCCAGCCAATAAAACCAGCACCCGCTACAATTAAAAGGTAAATAAATTGCCTAAAGCTAAACGGGCCAATCAGTTTATCATCGGCTTCAACGTCTTGGGGTACTTTGTAGACTGCCATATGTACTTAGTATAACGCAACGTTTATAACGCTAAGGCCTGGAGTAACCCATTCTTTCAAGTGCATTCCAAATTTCAGGTTTGATATCTTTACGAACGGTTTCGTTTGTCTTTGCTTCTTTTACGGCATTGTCAAGCGATGCACGCTGCTCTGGTGTTAATGAAGGGAAGATTGCTTCGAGATCTGCAAGCTCCTCTGCCTTGAGAGAGCCAAGTTTTGGTCCATTTAGCTTTGTACCAATTCTTGTTTGGAAGCCAGCCTCGAAATCATCCTCCCATTGTCCGAGTCCTAACTTGTCCCTCATGGTATCACTAGCGCCAAATGGCCACTCTTTCATATCGGCAGCAATCTGCTTTTGACTAAAGATGATAGCACTAACAGCAGGGTCGCTATTGATTTCTTCATCAGTAGTGAGGCCTCTTGCCCTTGCGTCAGCCTTTGCTTTTTTTAGGGCGGGCCCGGTCGCTTTTAATAACTCGAGTTTGCCACCCATATAGCCACGGCTTGCAATCGTTCCAGCAACCGCCGCCATTCGTTCTGGCGACGAGCGTCCCTTGGTGGGATCACCGTCCACAAAACCAGTTTTGTATTCGGCTTCAAGCTTATTGCCAGGGGTTGATTCGAAAAGCGTCTTTTGGGCCCCAATTGCTTCGACCAACTGCTTATCCCATATCTGCGTCGCGACAGCGACCGCCCTACTTGCACCATATGGGTCAATACCGCCAGATATGTCCGCAAGCCCGCCTGGAACATTCTCAGATGCCCTTACCTTACCTGAATACTCTGTATTAGCAACATTTTGTGCTGAAGCTGATCGCTGTGTCTGTGCTCGTGTTTGAATATCTGCGGCACTTAAGTCGATTGCCACCTGTTCAAGAGATGTGCCGACCACGCCTGCTGCTTCAGCGCCCGCTTTAAGCTCATCAACCTGGGCTTTGTTTGCTGCTTCGGCGGCACCGAGCGTGGCTTGTGCTACAGCACTCTCAAGGTTGCGGGCTTTGCCGCTTCTTGATGCTGTAAAGGCTGCTTTGGTAGCGGTTTGTGCCGTACTCACTTGGGATTGAACGCTTTGAATATCTTTTTCAATACTTATGCCTTCTGGGGATGTTTCGTATGCCAACTGGGCGGTGCCTTCTATGAACTTTGCTTCACCCTGAATTGTTTTCTTTTGTTGAGCTTGAGCTTGGCCTGTTGAGGATGCCTCAAAATTGTTCTTTTGTTCGCCGTGGACAATCTCTAACTCACCTTCAATTGTTTTTTGCTCTTGTGCTAAGCCTCGTCCGTCCGTTGAATCTTGAAAAATAAGTTCATTGAATTGTTCGGCATTTTTTGCAGCGCCTTCGGCAGCTTTACGCTGCTGTACCAAGCTTTGACTGACAGGCAAGACACTTTGCTGCTCGTTGTAGGTCTGTTTTTGGGTGGCTTTAGCAGTTGCTACCTGATCTTCTAATCCTTGTCTCTGTACTCCAAGCGTTTGCCCTGTTGCAGAAGCTTCAAACCGACGTGTAGTTTCCAGTTCAGCATTTTGCTTAATACCGCGTGAAGCATTTAACGCATCGTATTGGCCAGGATTTTCGGCCATGTGCGCTGCACCAACCTGATTCTTGTGAGTTTCTTCGGCGTTATGTAGATCTAAACCGGTACGAGTGGCGCGTCCATGTAAGTCATGATTATTATCAAGATGACGCTGCTTGGCTTGGTTCTCCACGATTTGTTTACTTAAGCTAGCTGTTTCTTGTGCATCAACAACAGCAGCTTTCCGGCTTGCAGACCTACTGCCATCCCGGTGGGCGTATGTTTCTTCAATTGCCTCACGTTGCTTTTGAGCGGTTTCAAGTCGAACCTTGCGATCGGCTCGAGCACCCGTACGTGTAAGTGCCCTATTGAATCTTGCAAATCGTCCATTGTTGCTTAGCATGGCAGAAGAAGCCCTGTTTCCCCAATACTTTGACTCCTCGGCAGCTTTATTTTTGGCGTGAGAATTAGCTCTATCTTGCAAGCTGGCAAGCTTAGCGCCAATTGCGCCAGCTCCAGACATCGCGCTTTTTAGAATGACAGGTACGGCGAATAGAGGTACCGCCATAACGGCAAGCGCAACAATGGCTAGCATTTGATTATCATCACCACCCTTAATGTTTCCATCATCTGAAGCAATACCCATAAGTATGTTTGAAGCCAGTGTACTGGCACCAAATACTACAGCAACGATTGGGTATACCAATAAAGCTGCACTAAGCGCCTTCCACCACTTCTTGAACATACCCTCGGTATTTGGGAGCAAATAAGCAACGAAGGCTAAGGGCGAAAGGATTACGAGTATGAGAATGAACGCCTGCCTGGCAACCAGAATGAGCAATATCATTCCAAGAGCTAACAATACTGTTGGTGCGGTCACTACCAGGACAACCAGTAAGACTCCTACTCCTGCAGCGAGGACGCCTGTCATAATTGTTGTCCACGTCGTGTCTGTCCCGTCCAGTGTACTCTCTAGGCCTGGCACCAAGCCACTTATAAATGAGTACAGGCTTGCTCCAGCTATGTTGCTGACATCAACGAGTATTTGACAAAAGAATAACGAAAGGTTCACCATGATTGCGGCAATGGCAATTTTTGGAAGTAGCTTTTTGATGCCGTAGTTGCTCACCCCAACACTAGTAATCTGTGAATAAATAATTACCACAAATGCAATTACGAACGCCACGTTGGCAAGGTCTCTAAATTTTGACCAAGCTTCAACAGTTCCTTTGTCTTGCAGGAGTGATGGTCTAATTCCGAGTAGGCTCTGCAAGAATCCAAAGGCCTTTTCGTTCACCTCGGCCAAAAAATTCATGACCGGGCAAACAAGCCAGCCGATGCCATCGATGTTACATGATGTCTTTGATGTGTCTGGGGGTGTATCTACAGGCGTTGTTCCGTCGGATGCCGCAAAGTTAACTGCTTGCTTACAGCTTTTGCCGTCTTTTATTTTGCTGTAGGCTTTTGCTATCTGAAGATCGGTAAACGAATCTAACTTGTTCAGCATTTCGGTATTGCCCTTACAGGCGTCTTCAACGGCTTTTTTAAGTGCATCAGGTGTTAAGCTGGTGATTTTAGCCGCATTATCAATTTCAGAACAGCGATTCGCGCCACTGTTCATATTCCACGGCTTCTCTATTTTATTTTTCCAGTCGCTCGAACTGTAGCTCATTAATAAGACGTTGTAATACGATATGGCTTCGGCTGCGTCCATTCCTTCTGACCAAACTGGGCCACATTCTTTGGCAATGGCAGCGGCAAGCTCGGCCCGCGACTGATCGGCCGAATCATAGATGAGGTTATGATCGCGCATTAAGTTTGCAACAAATGTACAGCGACTATTGTTGTCATTATCAATAGCGCCATAGCTATTTATAGTAGTAGTGATAATTGTTGCCGCAGCCGGTTCAAAGTCCTTTGCTTTCTTGCCAGGAAATACACTATCAACAGCTTTGTCATCATTGTAGTATCCGGTTTTTATAAGCATCGCAAAGTCATCAATAGCCTTTTGATCGCCGGTGTCAGCATTTTTAGCGCAGTTCCATTCTCCGTCTAGAGTCTCATTAAGCCCGTTGTCGGTAGTTATAATGTAGGCAAAGGCTGTGGCAACCCCGACATCAGGGTCAACCCCGTTCCTGTCCCATACCTTATCCTCAGTAACCGTAGTTCCGGTCCTTTGGAACCAATCACCTGCGGATGCAGCGAAGGCAGTAGGTTGTAATATGATGCTACTAAAAAAGACAGCTGTAAACAAAGCTGACATAACCAGAAATAGGGGTTTGTTTTTTAGGAGAGCCTGTATATAAAGCATAAACTTTATCCTAGGCCTATTCTAGGTGAATCGCTAAACTATAGCAATAGACGACTCCACGAGTGGAATCGTCTATTGCCTGCTAGTAAAAAACTGCACTTTTGTTGTTTATTCCGTGCGGAATGATAGATAACGACTGCTGCTGTCACCGTTAGCACCAAGTGTGCCTATTTGAGCCGTGAAGCGAGCCTCGCTGGTTGATACTTTGTTGCCTTGTGCATCAACCCACACAATACCAACACGAATATCCTTACGTATGTCACGGTTTTCCGTACCGTCAGGAAGAGTCTCATAAACTTCCTGAATTTCCCCGCCTTTACTGTCATATGCACTGCTGTACTTTGCAAAATTTGGATCCTGGTCTTGTGCTTGGGCACATACCACTGGGGCTTCACCGTAGAATGGACAGGCTACAGCACGTAGGCTGGCATCGCCAGGAGCTGTGCTGCCGATTGCTTCAACGATCTCAGCTGGTGCAAACTGCTGTTGATTCTCAGCTGAAGCGAAGCTTGAAAGCGCCCCTGGGAGCAGTGACTGGATATTGGCATTTTGCAAAAGAAGCTGCTGTTTTTCAGATATGTCTTGGCTGTTAGCACGAGCCATTTGAACTTCAGGATTATTCATGTTGTATAGGTTGGCAATAGCTTCAAAGTTAGGAAGATAAGAATCAAGCGCTTTACCAAGGACTTCGCGGCCATGTTCGGTAGACTCATCTTGGGTTTCGGTCATAGGGCCAATATCACTATTTGCGATAGGCACTTCAACGATTCCTACTTGTTCAAAAAGCTTAGCGGCATCAATGGTGCCATCATTATTAAGTTCGCGAATACCAAACTTCTTATCGTATTCTGGATTGGCTAGTTCTGGGTGCTGATTGCCATTAACGTCGAGAGCATTTTTTACTGGTTCTGTATCGTTAACATCACTAACACTACTTGGCTGTTTATCGCCACTCATTGCAACAGCGGCAACGCTACCTACCGCACCTACGGCAAGAACGGCGCCAGCAATACGAACACCTTTTTTCTGGTGCCAGCTTAGTTCAGAGCTACGCTGAACCTCACGAGCAAGCTTCCTGTCCTTTTCATTAAATACGGGGCTTTGTGGCATATCATCCGCGTGTACGTGGGCGGATGCATCTAGTGGGAGGGCGCCTTCAGCGGGCGCTTCAAGGCCTAAATCACCAGAGTGACCGATTTTTTGGGCACCTAACATCTGTGCTTGTTCATTTGTCAGCTTAACTTCTTCCCCATTCAAAAGATAGGATTGAAGGTTGTCTGTACGGTGTTCCTGTGATCGTTCACTCATTGGTGGCGGTTCCTTTGCGGCTTCACGCTCGCATTAGGTTAACAAAGCTAATATGCTTATACTTTTACTATACACCTAATGCTTAAAAATGTCAAGTAGGTAGTTTTGACGTCAAGGGTTGCAAAATATTTTACAATGCGACTACTGGTATGGGCTGTGCTACGTTTTGTTTGATTATGGCTTGAGGAGGGAGCCCTACAGTAATCCGTTCGGTCCTTTTCCGTCATCAAAATCATGAACGCGGTCAATCTTGAAGGTGGTTGGCGCTTTTGTTTTGGCATATGTTTCGTATGCCACCTTAGTTTCCATAGGTATGGATCGGCGACGATCGCCCGCGTAATTACTAATGACTTGCATGAGCTCTGCCTCGCGATCGCCAATGCTTGCACGAACTTGTGGATCGGTGAGCGCAAACTCAATCGTCTTAATAAGTGAGACACGAGCACTTTCATCAAGCCTGCTTCTTATATCATCGTCACGGAGTATTTGAACTGTACGTTGAAGTTCATCAACATCGGTTTGTGCCAAGCGGCTGGCATTAATCTTCTTATCGTTGATGTCACGGATAATGGCCTCTTGGCTTTCCAAGAAGAATGTACCAACCTCGGCATTGCCACGGTCTGTTCCCGAGAAGCTCTTGATTGCCAGCTTGCTGTTCTTGGCTGAGTCAACGAAGAGCTGTTGTACGTCGCGGCGACGATCAATTTCTTCCTGGTTCGTAATTCTTGCTCCTTTGAGCGGTTTGCCCGTCGCATCTTTTTTAACAAAGCCTTGATCGTCACGTACAAGTTCATAGTACGCATTATCATCTTCGTCGTAGTTCATACCAAGAGCACTGACATAATCCTTCGTTCGCTGGTATGCCCAGTTATTACCCTTTGTTAATAGGATTTCGCGCATCGCTGCGTCTCGCAATGCTTCGTTGGTTGACACATCTTTGTTGTCTCTGTCGCGGCCATTTTGATGAAGCTGAATCAATTCCTTTAAGCTGTATTCGCTAAGAACGGAGCGTGAGTTTTCAACATCCTCTAGGTAGCCAGAAACAATATCTTTTTTAGCTTTAGCGTAGATACGGTTAGCAGCTGCCTCACCGCCAACGCCACCAGCATATGCACGCAATGCATTGTTTGCTTTAAGTTCTGCTGACATATTGGCCTGCTGTACCCGTTTGGCCGACTCTTGCGCCCACTTTTCTACTTCTATATCTTGGCCAAGTTGCCTAATGTTATTTGCAATCGTCTTATCGGAACTAAGAGTAATGTCAGGCGCTTGATCTCCCTTTGCTCTAATATTCGCAATCAGTTTATTCCACTGCTCTTCATATTTAGTAGCAGAGTCAGTTGCTTCAATAGCCTGCAAGCGTAAGTTACGTAGACGATTGTCTTGTTTGGATGTACGCTCCCAATACGCATCAGCACCCTTCTCGAGCGTTGTATCGATAACGGATATTTCTTTCTCCATAACCTTTGTTTCGTTAAAGGCGCGGCGCAAGGCTCTGGCGGCATCGGATGAGCCAGTAAATTCTTGCTTGAATTCGAGTTTGCCTTCTGTGTCGAGGCGCCCCTTCATGGCTTCGGCGAAACTGGAGTCAACCGTACTTTGCACTTGCATTTGACGGAGGGCGGTGTACTGGCCATTGCCTTCGTGTAGAGCCGTACGAAGCGTACGCTCGTCTTGAGCTTCGTGTGCACCTTGAATCACTTTACCGCGGCCTTCAGCTAAACGAGTATCGGTAAGCATTTGGCGGCGTGCCAGGTCGGCATTGAGTGTTTGTTGCCAGTGCTCTTCGTGCTGTGCTTCGGTAAGATTGTGGCGAAGTTGATTGTCGCGCTTGTAATAGTCCAAACTACCACGGCCACCTTGGTTGCGGCGGCTAAGGTTGTCATCCATACCATGTGGAGCAACATGACTGTCGTATCCCCAGCGCCCGTGCTGGTTATGCCAGGCGTTTTCGGCGGCTTCTTCGTTTAATTTGCGTTGGGTGCTGCGGTAATTATTTTTAGCATAAGCGCGGGCGGCGTAGCGGCGTGCAAGCTGCCTACGGCCAAACGTGCCGTTGGCGCGCATTTCGGCGTTGCGGGCATTGTTGCGTGCAACGTGGTCGGCTAAGCGCTCTTTGTTATAGTTCTTGTAGCGGTCAACCAGACCTTTTTCTTTATTATTAATCATGCCGCCTATGCGTCCGAGCAGTCCCCCGCCTAGCTTTAATAGTAGCGGCGTGATTGCGAGTGGCGCTACCATGACGCCAAGGCCTAGAATGATAAGTTCGATACTGCCGTTAGCGGCTGCCATGCGAATCATCATTTCACCAGCTAACTGGGCGCCGCCAAACACGGCCGCGAATGCCGGAAACATAACAAGCATGGTAAAGAAAAGTCCGCGCCATTTTTCGAACCATTTTTCGGTGTTTGGCAGAATGTAGGCGGCGAATGCTAACGGTGCTATGGCGATAGCGAGCACGATAATTGCTTGGCGAGCGGCCAAGATAAGGAACGTGACCATAACAACTAAGGCTGCACCAAGTAGGAACGGCGCCAGCAAGAACCAGAGGCCGGTTGCGGCGCCACCTACGCTTGTAGCTAAGACTGCAGTACCGGCAATCGCACCGGTACCACCAGCCAGTACCCAGGTGGTAACACTTGTCCAGTTAATATCCCCTTCGCCAACAGCGCCGGGAAGCGTACTGTCGCGCACTGATTCAAACAACTGATTCACTCCGTAGCCCATGATGTTCGAGATATCCACTGCCGCGGCACATATAATATACGAGATATTGATGAGGATGGCAGCAATGACCAGCCGTGGAATAATCTTACGGATTTCGTAACCAGACATGCCGCCACCAACGATGTAGTTATAAATGATAATCAAGAATCCGATGACGAATGCCATATTGGCAAGATCACGTGATACTTGCCAAATACGGTATACCGGGTTGTTCACGTCGGTGGTCATAGGCTGCACCACTAAGAAACCTCGTATTTTTTCAAATATAAAGTCCATTCCTTCAGCAATACCGTTCATGAGTGGGCACACCATCCAGCCAATGCCATCAATCGTACAGCTGCTATCGGTAGGATCAAGATCGGTATCGTTTTCGGTGTTAGCCTGCTCATCGGCGGGCACAGGGGTGATTGAGATGGTTTTTTTACCAGCTTCGTCGCTGTAATCATTCGGTGGGTTCAGGGTGTAGCGAACATAGGTTGCTTCTTTTTCAGATTGCGCCGGGGTATTTTTGAAGTAAATGAAGTGAACGATTTTTGGAGTTTTTGCGCTATCGACATACTGGTACACTGCAGGGCTAGACGAGATATTTGATGGCAAGTCGGCAGTATCAGGCACTACATCGTAGACATGACCGTTATAGCGGATAGTCTGGTTATCCCACTCTGCATCTGAGACAGCGTGTGCAGTGGGCGTGAAGCCAAAAATGTATCCGAAAGACGCCAGCAATAGTGTGGCGAGCAGCAGGCTAAGTTTCCGCGGTTTAGTGTTACCCCGCGGAGTTCGTACGAGAACCTCCCACATATCACTTGCGATTTTATCACGTAACAGAGAAAAAGTCAATACGCTACCTCATATAAAATTTACTACGAAAATGCTTATTTTGTTGCAAGACTAAGCAAAATATCGTATTGTGTGGGTAGCTATGAATATAAAACAAAAAAACCAATTTATGCTTACGTTTGTTGCCGCACTTGCGTTAATGGCGGGACTTGTCTTTGGGGCAAGCCCAGAAGTAAAGGCTTTAACTGATGAGGAAACACAAGCTTGTATTGATAAGTGGGGCGGTAGGAGCACGGATCCGAACGACGAACAATACATAGATTCAAGCGATTTAGACAAATTTAAAGCATCCAATTGTGCTAAGGGGGATGACCCAGTATGCAGGTTGATAACTATACCAAAGACCACCTGGAAAGTTATAAACTGTAAAGAAGCTGGTGATGGC
>CAZVUR010000009.1:0-21543 GCA_964629385.1 uncultured Candidatus Saccharibacteria bacterium
TCGACTAATTCCGGCTTGCTCTTGAGTAGTGGTGACACAGCGTACTTAACTGGTGCCAAATGTTCAGGTAACGCTAAGTAAATTCGCTTTTCGCCGTTTTGCTCATCTTCGCGGTAGGCACTAACAAGTGCGGCCATAAGCGCGCGTTCCACACCAAAGCTTGGTTCAATTACGTGCGGCACAAATTTTTCGTTCGTACCCTTCATTTGGTATTCCATGCTCTTTTTAGAAACACGCTCAATGTTACCAAGGTCAAAGTCGGTACGGTATGCTAATCCCATTAGCTCTTCGCGGCCAATTGGGTAATCAAATTCAAAGTCGATAGTACGCTTACTGTAGTGTGCTCGGTCGTCTTCTGGCACTTCAAGTTCGTGAACTTTATCTGCCGGTAAACCAAGCGCTTCGAACCACTCCTTACACTTGGCTGCCCAGTGCTCAAACGCTTCTTCCCACTTGTCTGGGTGCACAAAGTATTCAATTTCCATTAGTTCAAACTCGCGCGCACGGAACACGAAGTCGCGTGGGCTGATTTCGTTACGGAATGCCTTACCCATTTGCGCAATACCAAACGGTAAATCTGGATAAAAATTGTCTACAATATTTTTGTAATTCGTAAAAATTCCTTGTGCAGTTTCTGGGCGTAAATAGCTAATTGAGCTCTCGTCTGCAACTGGGCCAACGTTCGTTTTGAACATCATGTTGAACTGCTTTGGTTCGCCAAAGGTACCTTCTTTACCACAGGTTGGGCACTTGTTCGGATTGTCGAGTTTATCGGCACGGAATCGTCCCTTACAGTTGCTACACTCAACAAGCGGATCGGTAAATGTATCCACATGGCCGCTTGCCTGCCACACTTTTTGGTTCATTAAAATTGCCGCGTCAACGCCGTACATGTCGTCGCGTTCATCAACGAACATGCGCCACCATAGGTTCATGATGTTGCGTTTCAGACTCACACCTAGCGGGCCGTAGTCCCAGGTGCCACTTAATCCACCATATACATCACTGCCTTGGTAAATAAAACCACGCCGCTTGGCAAGGCTTACAATATCTTCAAGTTTTAGGTTTTCATTCATAGCTTAGCTCCAGTTAAATACTTTATCTGTTCGGTAAAAAATAATTACAGGCCAAAGCCTCGCCCGCGAACTGAACCAATAATGTATTTCTTGCTACTTATCATCCCTGCTAGTATACCAGAATCAGCGAATTTTCAGGTTATTCACCTATAGTGGTGTTGTCCGCTCTTTAACGCTACCGGAGGAGATATAGTTGTCCATTGGAACGTATGAGTTCACCCGGCAGCTCATAAAATATGCCAAGTTCGCGAGCAACGAAGGCAACTATGAGCGTGCACTTGCCTTACTCATGCAGGCCATCAGTGCCACGCATGACTGCGGCGACGTAACAGCCGCTACGCCGCTCACCCCGCACATTCGCCATCGCCAAGGCATGGCGATAAAGCATCTGGAAGGAGGTGCGAAGGCGGATAAGTTTTTCGACCTGGCTGAGTCGTTGTTTTACTCGCAGGAAGATGCGATTGGCTGGGCGATCGCCCAACGAGACCGCGGAATGATGTGGTACGAGGACAATGAGCCAACTCGAGGCGTTGAATTAATCGACAACGCGCTTGAACAGCTCGCTACATGCCCGCGTAGCGAACGTAGTGAGCTAGAATGGCTTGTCACTCGGGGCTTCTTGGCTCGTACTGTTGCACTCTCCTCGCAAGAGTCGCTCGACATCTTGATGACAGTGAGAGAGGGCCTGCGAGGGGGCACCAAGCTCATCTACCAGCTCGACAACGAACGTGCCATGCTGCCCCTGCTTCAAACTCGTGGTCACATTCGTGACGCTATTGATTGCCGGGTGCGCATCTTCACTTTGTATCGGCTGATTGTAGCCTTGAACCATGGCTTTACCGCTATGGATGAGCTGATGGAGGGACGCTTCATTGGCGCTGCAAAGGAAGGTGTAACCGGTGTATACAGGTTGCTGCCAAGTCCTCGCCGGCCCAGCGACTGAGTGGACTCCGCGCTTGCCCTAACCTGGGCGGCGCGGAGATTCCTTATATAGACTTTTTATTAATTTTATGCTATAATATATATATGGCACATACATCAAGAACATTTGGTAAAACAATGCCGCTAAAACCTCTCATGGAACGTGGCGTGGAGTTTTTTGATGCGATTAATGCTACCGATGTCGATATAGTACTGGAACGCTCGAAACGGATAAGTAACGTTGCCCTTACAGCATCATCAATTGCCGCCGAAAAATTACAGCTTGAGGGTGACAGTTCTGCAAAACAACTTGTATTTGCTGCCTATTTGGGAATAGGAGACATAACAGGACGTGCGGTAGCCGACACCAGTCCAGATGAAGCCGAGCGTCTGCTAACATCCGATCAAACACATCAAACGTTACTATTTGCCAGCAAGACACTCCGTTCCCATGTTTTTGATAGGATGACTAAAAACTATCGTAAACAAAGCGCTGGATTTGCGCTTAACGAGAGTGGCTTGGTCATTCAAGATGGATTCCATATTGCTGCGGCGGACGTAGGCAAAGGCTGCCCTTTCGCCATGGGAAACCAGAACAAAGCAGCTTACTTTAACGCTTGTACCGATGCTATCGTACACACCTATACCCAAGCGTACAGACAGAACATGCCTCGCAATATCGTTGATCAACTTATTCGCCGACGCTAATGCGCCACAGAGCGTTCAGCCACCCACAAACACTCACCAATCAACTTCCCTGAGCCTTTAACATGCGACGCCACTCGTGGCGGTTGCGCGCTCAGAATCCGTAACAATTTAATGTGGTCACTAGTAAAGCGACCGCCTTCATGGAACACAAACGCACTATCTGATTCAGAAAAATTGTAGCTAGCATCTTCTACTAATTTCATACCATTGGTATCTGTAGCAAGGTTTAGCCCTACGCCCATTAAAATCGCTAGCTGCAGCCAAAACCAACTTTTTGTGAAATTTATATCGATTGAACCATCATTGAGTGATTCAAAAGTTTGTTCAAGCAAATCATAAAAGGCTGCTTCGTCCATCATACCCGCTGCCTTGGCCACTTGTTTTATAGCGTCATACCCAAATTGTAGCCTATCGTAATCCGTCATGATGTGGGAATAGAACTTCTCTAGCCGTGCAGCCGTAAGAATACCGAGCTCACCCTTACCACTGCCGATTGTTACATCACAACTCGCAAATAGCTCAATACCGCCAGCCAGGCGGCTTTTTTCTTTGCGCACCCCTTTGGCCATTACGCTCACGATACCTTGGTCGGGCGTGAGTAATTGAACAACTCTATCGGCTTCACCATAATTTGTTCGCCGCAGCACGATTGCTTTGGTGCGAACCGTTTTCATGCCATTGCACCCCGTATAGCCGCCACGATGTCATCTGGGTGCATGGTGGCTTTATCTAATATACGTTTTACTCCATAGCTTTTTACGTCGTCTAATACGATATGGTCGGCCAAATTGGTAGCTAACACCACTGGTATGGCTGCTAAATCGGCATGCGATTGTAGTTCATGCAACAAAGCTAGTGCGGTGGTTCCGGTTAGCAGGACATCCAGCAAAATAACCCCAGGCTGCACCTGATCAACAACTTCTATCGCACTCACGGCATGCGGAGCATGGTAAACTTCGTATCCTTCGCGCCGTAGCACCCGTAGGTAATGTTCGGCAAGCCATATGTCGTCTTCAACTACTACGATACGCTCGTTCATAATAATGCCAGTTGGTGTGATACCGGTAGCTCAACATAAAATGATGCACCATCCTGATGGCGGATGGCTCCGATCTTACCATTCATTGCCTTGGCAAATTCATGCGAAATATATAACCCCAGCCCACTGCTTAGTGGCCGCTGGTGGACCGCCTTGACGTCTTCAAGGTTTTCAGTAAGTTTTTGCCACTGGCGCGTAGGAATGTAGGGCCCATAATCGCGGACACTTAGCCGCACCACTGCCTGTTCGCGGATAAGCTGCACCTGCAGCTCTACCATGCCATCGATATCCCCGTAATGTAACGCGTTGTCTGCGAAGTTTAATAAGATCCGGCGTAGTAAGTCGCGGTTGGCTATCACCGGCGGCAAATGTCGTACGCGCTTAACACGTAAGGTCCGACCCTGTGCGGTATATAAACTACTCAGCTCATGGCGAACGTCCTGAGCGACATCGAGTGGATTCACCGGTTCGAGCTCGAATAACTCTAGCTGTGATTCGGCTCGAGTCAAGTCACCAGTTAAACGCAGAGCACGCTCACTTACCAGAGTCATCTGCTGGGCTATTCTGCGCCGCTCGGTATTGGTGAGTGATTCATTGGCAAGTTCCAACGCCAATTGGCGAAGTAATACCAGGGGGGATTTTAGCTCATGCGCAGCAATACCAGTCGCTGAAACTCTTGGTTCTATCCCACTGCCTTGGTTCTGATTCCCCCTCAGGCTCATTACATCTAGTGTAGCAGGACCTGGCTAAAAAATCTGCTATTGCACGTAGTCGATTGTTTGAATAAGCTTATTAAAATCTTCGCCAAATGTATTCGCATCGGTGCGAATCAGTACTGTTTTGTCGCGGATTTTAAATATCACGGCCGCGCCCCGAATGTCAGTCGTGAAGGCGCCATCTAGTCGTGTACCAGCTTCACCGTTGGCCGCTTTTACCGTAGAAGATTTGAGGTCACCTTTTTTTACCCGTGGTTCATACGTGCGCAGAACAGAATCGTAATCATCGTTCAAGATACTTACTCGCAGAGCATAACGTGATTTAGGTGAGTTTGTAGTTGGCACCTGGCCTGGATTGAAATATGCCAAGTACCCTGAGCTATTCGTTCCATCCTTATCAACGTATACGCTCCAGGTTTTTGGGTATTTAAAGCTTAAGGTGCCATAGTCACTTGGCCCTGAAAAGCTGGTGTTCGGTTCTTTTTCACGTTGTACAAATTCCGCTTCAAGTTTATCGGCTTGCAACTTCTCGGCAGTTGCAACTGCCCGTTCTACTTTTTCATCGACATTATTTTTTTGGTCCATGTAATTAATAAATGCCCATACCGATAATCCGGCGAATGCGACCGTAAATACCGCTAGCAAGATTATCGTGATTAAAGTACCCAGGGACATGTGATGAGACGATTGATTCATGTAGCGCATTATACCGTAAGCTTAATCAGCCTGCAAAGGTTTGAATATATACAAACTATGAGCTTTGCGCACGCGCACTGGTTTTATACCCTTTATGGTAGGACCAAACGTCATGAGGTGAAGTTCTTTATTCAATCGAGTCGCCTGGCGCTGCATGAACCGCTCAAGCCGCACAGTGTCACGCGATACAGTGAACGCATATACTAGCGTTACATCAGGCTGTAGCGCAGTATGCCACATGTCCCCAATTCTAATATTGGCTCGTTTGCCGAGCCGTAGTTTAGATAGCACCGCCAATACCGGGTTCAGTTCTACCCCACTGCAGCGCGCGCCCCGTTTACTGGCTTCATCGAGCACCACGCCGTCGCCCGACCCAAGGTCAAAAACTACATCATGCTCACTCACAGGATATAGTTCAGTAAACGCACTACGTACTTCCTTACGTAAACTCGGAACATAGGGCGCGCCGAATGCCACCACGAAGCCAAATAACACTACAACTGCGGCAATGATAAGTAACGCAACCGTCACACTTCCTCGAACGACTGCTTCAGTACGGTAATCTGATTTTCAAGGTTCTTTAAATCGTGCTCAATTTCGCTAGCGAGCGCTGCCGCTTGCTTGAATTTTTCGCTGGCTGCAGTAAGTGAGAACTCTTCACTTTCGAACCAAGACGTGGCTTCGCGTAACTCGTTCATTTTTTCTTCAATCGTTTTACTTTTGCCTGACATTTCGCACCTCCGCTTCAATTACGTCACTTTGTCGTTCAACTTCAATCATGCTTCCCTTCGCAACTTCACCGCGCACTAAAGCATACCCACGAGCGAGCACTGTTTGGGGATTATACTGCGCCAACAATTTTAAGGTATAGCTTAGCTCGTCTTTATAGCTTGTGAGCCGATCGGCAATAACTTGTTCGGCCACAGCAAGCAAGTCAGTCACCTCACGCACATAATCCGCTTGCCGCCGCTCCAAGCTAGGCAGCACTGCCCGAACCATATTCCATGATCTTTCAATCAACTCCCTACGGTCCGGTACCAGCAGCTGCGCGGCGTTGCTTGGCGTGGCCGCGCGTACATCGGCGGCCAAGTCAGCTAACGTCGTGTCGATTTCATGCCCCACACCAACTAGTGTTGGTATGCGGCTCGCAGCGATTGCACGCACCAAAGCTTCGTCGTTAAACGCGGCCAAATCATCCGCGTCACCACCGCCACGTACGATTACCAGCACTTCTGGTGGCTCGCCCTGAGCATTAAAGTATTCGATTGCCCTAATAATCTGTCCTGGTGCACGCACACCTTGCACGAGCGTTTTTGCCACCTCTACGTTCATCCCGCCCCACCGAGCATTCAGAATTTTTATAAAATCACTATACCCAGCTGCTTCTACACTACTTATTACACCGATGTGGGCAGGCAACTCTGGTAACTGGCGTTTTCGGCTTTCATCAAACAATCCTTCGGCCGCAAGTTTTGACTTTAACAGTTCAAAACTACGCTTGATACTACCTTCGCCCACCGCTTGCACCGACTGCATGCTGACGCTGAAGCCCCATTTATCACTCAAACGCGGCTTGCCCTGCACGGCAACCATCATGCCGTCTTCGAGTGGAGTTGTCATTTGGTAAATCGAGCCAAAAAAGTCCACCGACGAACTATCGTCTTTTAGTTTGAAACGTACCCACTTACCCTGCCGGATTGAGAGCCCCGACACTTCACCAACTATTACCACGCTCGGCATGGCATATTCGAATGTCTGGTTAACCAGCCCTACAAAATCACTAACGCTCAGCCGTAGGTCTGCTTCCATATCTCCTCAATGCGTCTTCGTAAAATAAGTACCCTACCGCTATAGTTACCACCAGTATAATCACGCGCGTGAGTACGATTGCCGCCAGCGAAGCAGATGACGAGACGCCTGCTGTCGCCAAAAAGCCAACCATAATAGCTTCGTACACGCCAGCACCACCTGGCGTTACCACTATAAAACCAGCCACACTAGCTAGTACATACGCAATCAAAATCGGCGCCGGGTTGACAGGGCTACCAAGCGCGAAAAACGTTACTAAAAACAAGCTCGCATCGGCAATCGTAAACGCTATGGCCCACAACACTGGCTTAAGTAGTACTCGGTAATCTGTCTTCAGCTCAGCGTAATCGTCATGAATATCTTCAAAAAATGCATATACTTTTTCTTCGCGTACAAGTACCCTTTTTTTGCCGCGTGTAACTTTTTTCGTCACCCTATTGACGAGCGAGGATACCCACTGCGCAAACGCGTGCATGCGCGCCCGGCTACTTACCAAAAAGATCAGTCCAATCGTACTTACTATCATGAAGGTCACGATTCCGCAGCTCACCAAAATTGTCCACCGATTAATAGCACCGTCTATCGTTACCATCAGTACCGATATAGCAATTAACACCGCAGCCGCAATAAATCCGGCTACATACCGCACCACTTGGGCAGACGTGGCCTTGCCTGGCGTCACGCCCAATTTTCCAAGGCGCCACGTCATATAAGAAATTCCACTTACCCCGCCTGATGGCAGCGTATGATTCACAAAGTTAAGTTCCATAGCCATACGCGCCCGTTCCCACATAGGTATTTTTTTCATGCCACCTTTTGCACGCAGGTACGAAAACATCATTTCGCCGGCGGCAAAAAAGGTAAATAGCATCAACGGGATGGCTAGCGCAAGTACCCATAAATTTACTTTTCCCAGCAAATCCCATGCCTTGCCTAACTCATGCCGAGACAATATAAGAATCAAGGCTACTAACCCCAAGGTGACTAAGCTAATAATTTGCTTAACAGACATTACTTTGATTATACCGCAACCTGTATACTAAAGTATGTGAAGATTATCAGTCTTTTGGGCAGACAGCCCGAACTTAGTATCGCCGAGCTTGAACAACGGTTTGGTTCACGTAACGTACAGGCTTTTAGTGACCTTGCCGCGTTAATTGATACAGTTGAATTCGATATTCAAACTTTAGGTGGCTCGGTTAAAGCTGGCACCGTGATTGCCGAGCTTGATAAGGCAGATTGGGCCAGATTATCGCGCGACATAGTGCAACGTTACCTAAAAACATTACGCGGTGAAGGCAAAATTACGCTTGGCATTAGTGTGTACGGTAAAGATGTGAATGCGCGCGAGGTTCAGCGCACCGGCCTCGCCCTTAAACAAGCGCTTAAAAAGCAGGGCCGTTCCTTGCGGCTCATCCCTAATGATTCAAGCGCTCTTTCAACTGCCACCTCGCACCACAACAAACTAGGTCTTTCATCAAACAAAATTGAACTTTTAGTTGTGTACGGCCCAAAAAGCGTAATCGTAGCCGAAAGCACCGGTACACAGAATATTACTGCCCTTGCCGCCCGTGACCAAGGCCGCCCAAAGCGCGATGCGTTTGTTGGTATGTTGCCACCCAAGCTTGCCCTAATGATGATTAACCTGTCAGGAGCTGTTCGTGATTTCACCGTAGAGTCGTCGCGGACATTGGATGCCCAGCAAAACGTTGAGCGCTCAGCGAAATTATTGCTGAAGACTGATGACAAGACGGCGAACATGCCAACTATTCTCGACCCTTTCTGTGGTACTGGCGTAGTATTGCAAGAGGCTGCCCTGCTTGGTTTTAACGTGTATGGCACCGATTTAGCCGAAAAAATGGTAGATTACTCAACCAAAAATATGGAATGGCTGGCCGCAAAGCATTCAATCGGCGGTGTGCGAATCGAGCCAGGCGACGCTATTGAACATCAATGGCAACAACCAATAGACGCGGTTGTAGCCGAAACATACCTTGGCCAACCATTCAGCGCACCGCCAGCACCAGATAAACTCGACAAAGTTCGCCGGATCGTGGATGAGATAACCGAAAAATTCCTTAAAAATCTGGCTACCCAAACAAAGCCTGGCACCCCACTCTGCCTTGCTATTCCAGCCTGGCGTGACGCCACCGGTTGGTTCACATTCCTATCTACCGTAAAAAAGGTTGAATCATTAGGCTATGAATGGCAAGAATTAGAAAACGTTGATGCTAAAAAACTGATTTACTACCGTCAAGACCAAGTCGTTGCTCGGCAACTATTGTTGCTACGTCGCAAATAAGCTATTATTGCCTACATTATGAACCATCATCCATTTCTTGATCGGCCTTCCCGGCTCCGCCCTGAACTTTCAAACCGTGAACTTCTACGGGATTTAGGTGTAGGCCTTAGTGCTTGCCTGGCTATTGTCGCCCTAGGTATGACTTCAGATGATGAGCCTAGCCCTGAACCTACAGACGACACCCCATCGGTTACCTACCTCGATATGTCCAGTGATTGACAAAACTTAAGTAATTTGCTATAATATACTCATTATGACAGGTCGTCATGAATTTGTACCTAAATCGCGCTTCCAAACTGATGGTGAAGATTTTTCTCCACATGATTATGCAAATCAGCGACGACTTAACCATGAAGCAAACTTAGCTGGCCGCACGGCTACGCCTGGCGAGCATAAGGGTGAGCGAGCAACAACAGTTCCTATTCAAAAAGCGCGCGCCTTTGGTAGTAACGTTGTGAACAAACTTCGTACCCCTACTATCATCCAGCACTAAGCCTCTTGCAATACCCCTGTAGTTTTGCTATAATCATACAGATTGTTTTAGTAATATTAAGGAGAAGCTATGTCACACGTTAAAGCTGGTGGCTCGAGCAAAAACATCCACAACAACGCAGGTGCACGTCTTGGTGTAAAGCGTTTTGGTGGCCAGAAGGTTAACACTGGTGAAGTTCTTGTACGCCAAACTGGTAGCACCAAAGTAGCTGGCCCAGGTACATTCATGAGCCGCAACTTTACTATTCACGCCGCAAAAGACGGTATCGTAACCTTTTCTAAGGTAAAGACCCGCCGTTTTACTGGTAAAACCGCCCCACGCACGCAAGTTAGCGTACAATAACGAGTTTCTCAACTTGTAATTCTGAAAGCCGAGCTTACACTCGGCTTTTTTGATTATATAGATTAAACATAATTATCTACGTTTTGCGCTACGATACTGCTTAATAGGAGCTAACTGCCCCAAGATAGGCGTAATATCTACGTACTTATCGTAGCTTCCCCGATAATTAAACGACTTACACTCTTCACCATAACTAAGCCCACTAGCCTGCTCAACATATTCGAGCGGCTTACTGGTTATTAGTCCGCCATCAAAAATAGTGTCATAGTTGCCATACGAACTAGCCTCGGCATCGGCCAAACGAATATTATCTACCCATACACGGCCGTTCGAATCGCTCGCCATCGACCAAATAATTTCTTTTTGCCCATAAAGAGCCGGGTATTCTTCAACCGTAATCTTACCGAGTAATGTATGTTCCCGGGTAACTGAATTGCTGGGACCAATCGTAAAGTTTGGTACAAAACCCGGAATTTTCTCCATGCTCGCATTAACCGCTTCTACGTACTCGCTAAACGAACGTATGCTACTGTCCCATGTACGAATAGCTTCGAATGATCGCCTATTCATACGGCCTGCACTTATCCAACGGACGAGAGACATTTTTCTATCAAGAGTTTCGTCCTCATAATATGCAATCTCGTCTTCACTTGTGCTCGCCATTCGCTGTGCCGGGTTATCATCGCTAAACGCTCGATGTATCTCAACACCTAGCAGCCCATTCCTATCGTGAATGACTTCTAATTTTTCTAACGCATCAAGCACTTCAGGTACAAGCTTCGTTTCTTGAGTATAGTGGCTTGGACCATCATTCGCTTCCTTTATAAAGCGTCCGTTACCGGCCTCGACCCCATATGCTACTCTCCAGCCGCCATCAGACTGTGACTTATACAGTAATCGCGGCACAATCGTTTGCTTACCATCACGTTCTATGTGGGTATACATAATCACATGATCGTAACCATGCGATGGACGAATAATCTTACTGAATCCAAACTGGCGATTACCATTTTTGCTTCAGCAGTTCTTAACGGTAAGAGCTCTGGGTGCACCAAAAGCTCCTGAGTAAGTGCAGCTTCACTCGCGTGGCTATCTAGGGTTTCGTGCCGCCCTGTGTTAGAAGGTGCACCTGTTTGCTCGTTCGAGCTATATCGCACGCGCGTACCATTCGTTGAATTACGATCAACTACTTGTATTTGCTTGCCGTCTGAGGAAATGCCAACTTCAAGGTGAAGCCGAGATAACAATTCGTCATCGGCATATTCAAAGCGTCCGCTCTTACTGTCTTTTAGGTGAGCTTCTCGCCCTAGTAAGATAGGCCGCTCACTCCGCAAAGCACGACCAGTAACGGAACCGTCTTCACTAAAGTGTACTAACATATACGGTTGGCTATCCCTCACCTGGTAGTGTTCCGCCGAGTCCTTACTAAGGGGTGTTGAGCTAGTAAAAGGCCGATACGTCTTTAATCTAATTCCATCAATAATATATGGAGCATCTGATATATCAATAACGGCAAACCGCTGGCGACCTGCCTCAATATCGACAATTGGCTTCCCCAGTATGCCATTTCCTTGCATCAGTAAATTAATATCACTGCTTTCATCCATGTGGTCAGCCGTGTTCAGCTCAACTGATTGCCCATGCAAAGTAACTTCGAGGGTATCGTGGTGGGTCGTCGGACGTGGTTCTGTGTAGACTGACATGATTTTATTGTTAAGTTACGGTGTTGTTTTAGGTTATTCAACCTTCTGGTAGTCACTCTGTTGCAGGTTCTGTTCCTTCTACGCGTTCAGCTAACGTCCTAACATAGGATAAATCTTCTGTAATTTTAGAATCTTTCGCTATAGCATTAAGTGCTTCAGGATTTTGCTCAAGGAATTCCCTGTACATAGCACATAGTTCCAAAGCCCCGTCTTCAATATTAGTACGTGCTGATTCAGTATTGCTTTCTGGGCCAGCCATAAATGCCGCATTGGTTTCAAGCAGTTTGACAAGTCCAGACGTACGGCCAAATTCATCAAACATATCTATAGAACCAATCGCAATTCGTAGCTCTTTGTAAGAGGCTTCTTCGGCCTCAACACCGCTATGCTGCGCAATTTCGGCCATATGATCGATTGATTTCTTTAAACCATCTGCCGCATTGTTAAACGAGCTTGTGTTAGGTAATTCCACCGAAATCTGTGGAGATACCAACATGCGGGCCATTGCCCTACTAAGCATGTCATTTACGCCTACGGTAAATCGCTCTTGATCCCTAGTGGGTGTCGTTTCGCGTGAGATACGTAAGACTTGGGTACTCCAAGCATCAACCTCTTTGAGCGACTTGTCCAAATCGGATGAATCTTTAGGTGATGCGCTTGGAATATCATAATTCATATTTATATATTAGCATATAATTGCCTATTTGTCAATAAGCTTATGCTTAGTACTCTGAGCGGGTTAGTTAGATGGTTGAGCAGGACTCGTCATGCCGAGGTGGAACTTAATGCGTTCAACAACGTCACCAATGACAACTTGCGACTTTACTAAGTAATCGTCGACACCAAGGTTTTCGGCGCGTTCTTTGTCTTTTGGCTGGCTAAGTGCGGTAAGCATGATAACACGAATGTTGGTGGTATCAGGAGTATTACGCAAAATATCCAGCACGTCAAAACCACTGATTTTTGGCATCATGGCGTCAAGCAGGATAAGATCAGGCTTGTATTCGATTGCGGCAGTCAAGGCTTCTTCGCCGTTATTTACTTCGCGTACATCAAAGCCTTCTAGGTCAAGACGTGATTTATATACACCAGAAAGTGCCGTGTCGTCTTCTACTAGTAAAATTTTTTTCTTGTCCATATGCCCTTTATTCTACCCCGCTTTCCAAGTAAGCACAACTATTATTGCTATTGGCTCACTGCTTTGATTGCTTCTTCAAGTTGCGGATCGTGACCTGCATCAAGATCAGACTGTACTAGCCCAACCGCTTTGTTCGGCGTAATGCCCTTGCCCGTTACATTAGCACCTGATGGCGTATACCAGCGTTTGATCGTTACCTTCAGCATACTGTCGTTTGCCAGAGGAATAAGTTCCTGAACAGTACCTTTGCCGTAAGTTTTTTCACCAACAATCGTTGCGACTTTATAGTATTTTAATGCTGCGGTTACGATTTCAGTTGCACTCGCGGATCCGCCATTCACCACGACGGCTGTTGGAACACCTTTTAGGACAGTGTCACCTTCACTCATCAACTTTTGCTCGCCGCCACTATTGGCTTTTACGCTTACAACCAGCTTATCATCGAGCCACATACCGGCTACACCTGGTGCGGCATCAAGATAGCCACCGCCATTACCACGCATATCAATTACTATTTTCTTCATACCCTGAGCTTTCAAGCTATTGGCTTCTTTGCGTACCAAGCTTACGGTGTCTGAATCAAAACGATTAATCGTCATAATACCGACGTCACCACGAAGCTCACTTGAAACACTTGGGTTGTTAATGATATCACGAGTTATCGTAAATTCTTTTACTTCACCTTCACGCTTTACCGCAATCTTTACTGTGGTGCCTTTTTCGCCCCGAATTTCTTTGACGGCCTGATCGGCAGTCCAGCCATCAGTGCTTTGGTCGTTGACTGCGATAATCGTATCATTCGCGTGAAGACCCGCCTTTTGGGCTGGATGATCATCAAGTGTTCGGAGAACCGTTGGCTGGCCGTTCCTTACGCCAATCTCAGCGCCTATACCGCCGCCGATATCACCCGATAACTCTTTATTAAATTCGGTTGCTTCTTTAGGCGTGAAATATACCGTGTATGGATCGCCAGCCGCGGCAACCATACCATGTTTGGCACCTTCCAGTAAGTCTTCGTCGTTCAGTTTACCGTTATAGTGAGTTTTGAGTGTTTGGTATACATCCTGTAGCGTCGTATCATCAAGCGTACCGGTTTCTACTTTTACGCCAACGAGCGGCCCGACCAAACCGTATAGTTCTTTTGAACGCGTGCCGGCTACAAACCCAATAAGTAACACGAGTAGTACGATCGCTGCCAAATAGACGCGTGAAAGTTGCACCTTTTTATCCATTAGCATTAAGTATACCAGTTAAAACACACCCTGGGTAGGGTGCGTTAGTGTAGTTTTAACCTTAATTACATATGAGACAAAATTAGTAGTAGATAAATTTGTCGTAGGTTGATTGGTGCACACGTACGCGAGTGAAGTTACCCCAGCCACCACCATAGTTTGCATTGTACTGGCTGACGGTTATGAATCCACTGGCATCTGGATCTGTTTCTACCCACACTACATGACCATATGCACCGTCCATAATCACACCAACTGAATTTGCTCGTGCTGTGTAGCCTTGTGGCCTGCCAGAAAGCGCGCTTGGGAAGTTGTTCGCATTACCAAGGTTTGTTGGAATAACACCGGTACGCTGGCCTATCTTCCAGGCGGCATAACTTGCACATTGACGACAACCGTAACCCCAGCCGTCACCACCGTTACCATCAGCACCGCCTGTTGAAAACATGCCTGACATTGGGCAGTTGCCTGAGCCCCATGGATAGCCGCCATCACCACCACCAACAAACTTCACGCCGCCGTTACCGGCACTAGCTCGGCGGATTGCATCTTGCTGCGCAGCCATGACAGATTGTTGCTCAGCCTGTGATTTACTACGAAGGTTTTGGTACTCTGCCTCTTGGCCGCGAGTTGCATCAACCAGTTGCTGTTGCTTTGCACGAGCTGCATCTAAAGCCGCTTGGTCACGCTTTTGGTTCGCAAGAATTGTTTCAGTTTGAACCTTTTGTGTCTCTAGCTCTTTCTTTAACGCGTTAATACGGTTAATGGTCGACTTCAGTTGGTCGCGCATAGATGATTGATAGGTTTGCTTATCTACATAGTCAGAAATGTTCTTAGAGCTTGCAAGCATTTCAAGTGTTGAGATGTTACCTTCAATCGAAAGATCAGCAAGCACTTCACCTAGTGCGTCGCGATTCGATGCAATTTCTTTTTTGGTATTTTCGATTTGTACAATTAATTGGTCGTACTTGGTTTGGTTAAGATCAATTTGTGTTTGCAGCTGCGCCATTTGGTTTTTAATACCATCTAGCTCCTTTTGCAAAGAGTCGGCTTGTGAGCCAAGTTGCTGCGCTGCAGCCTGGTAATTATCTATTTCACGCTGCAAAGCAGCGATTTTAGCATCGTAATCGTCGGCGTTTGCCACTTTAGCGTACGCCAGCGGCACAGCAGCCGCCATCACCATAGCAACAAGGACGAGTCCTGCCCTCGTCTTAAATTTTTTGGATGATGGTGTGGTGGACCGTAGTTTCATCTAATCCCACATTAGCATAAGCGCTACAAGCCGTCAATACACTTGCCCGCCTAAAATCGACTTAAATCTTTAAGTAGCGACGAGTGGCGAGAAGTGAGGAAATTATACCAATTGTTGCGCCTAGCAGAATCATACCAAGCAGTACAAACCCAATGTACGTTAATACAAAGTCAATCGTTGGTTGCAGCTCAATACCACCAATAAGGCGGCCTTTTAGCCCAAGCAGGCCTAGTGTGCCAAGAATTGTGGCAAGCACGGCTGCAATAAAACCATACACTACCGCTTCTACTATGAATGGGCCACGAATAAAGCTTTTGTCTGCACCAATCAGCTTCATCATCTCAATTTCGTCTTTACGGTTAAAAATTGCCATACGAATGGTGTTGAACACAATCAGCGCCGAGATAACCACGAATACAACCGTAGCAATGAGCCCTGCACGTTCAGCGAACACGACGCCTTTGGCAATGCCTTCAATTGCTGTTTTGCGGTCACCAGCAAATGACGGCGGACGATCGGGGTCGATGTTTTCTTTAACAGTTGCGTTTGTATCTACAAACTTCTTTAGTTCGGTTGTATCGTCGATATTAACTAATTGAATGTTAAATGTGCCCGGGTTTCGATTAGTCGCTTCATTTAGCGCATTCAGCGTACTTGCATCGGTACTATTACGCTCTGCGTAGCGGGCACGAGCTTCTTCTGGTGACACGTAGTCGACTTTATCAACCGATTTTAGGCCTCTTAGCCCTTTTTGAATCTTTGCTACGTTTTCACTTGTTATGTCGGTTTTTACATACACAGACATATCAACATTTTTACGAATAACATCAACCGAGCTTGCTAGTGTATTGCGAGCCGATAATGTAGCGAACACGATTAATAATGTAATCGTCATTACGGCGGTAGCGGCCACCGTTAGCCATGCATTACGCGAAAAGTTATTTACGCCGTATCGGCACATTCGTACAAAAGTAATCCACTCGCGGCGTTTACGCTTGCTTTGGGCAAATTGCTTTGATGTCATTTTTTTAGCAGCCATTATTGTCTGTAACTCCCCTGCGCTTGGTCACTGGTAATTTTGCCGTGCTCTAACGTTACCACACGGCGTTGCAAACGGTTCACGATCTCCACGTTATGGGTGGTTAACAGTACCGTCGTGCCGTAGCGGTTAATTTTTTCAAGTAGTCGCACAATATCCCAGCTGTGTTTTGGGTCTAAGTTCCCAGTTGGTTCGTCGGCAATTAAAATTTTTGGCTGGCGCACAACCGCACGGGCAATTGCCACGCGTTGGCGCTCCCCGCCGCTTAGTTGGTGTGGAAATGATTTTTCTTTACCAGTTAATCCAACCAATTCGATGACTTTTGGCACGGTAGTTTTGATTTCACGGTTGGTCATACCTGCAATTTCAAGCGCGAAGGCGATGTTTTCAAATACCGTACGTTGTGGCAGAAGTTTGAAATCTTGGAATACGACTCCGATTTTACGGCGAAGCAAAGGAATGTGCTTATCTTTGAGCGTATCGTAATCAATGCCACCTACCACGATTTTACCGCTAGTTGGCTTTTCTTCACGGGTCAGTAGCTTAAGAAGCGTTGACTTGCCCGCCCCAGATGTACCCACTAAAATAACGAATTCCTTTGGCTCAACATGCAAACTAATCCGTTGCAAAGCCGGCGTGGTATTTTTCCCGTAGGTCTTTGTTACCCTATCTAACAAAATCATTACTAGCTAGATTATAGCATAAGCGATCTATTCGTACAGTGATAGTATGAACTGTTATTGATCCGGATTCGCCTCAAGATACGACGTCATGAATTCATCCAATTTACCGTCCAGCACCTTGTTTGCATCCTTCTCTTCATATTTTGTACGGGTATCTTTTACCAGCGTGTACGGGTGTAATACATAGTTACGAATTTGCGAACCCCAGTTTGCCGACTCCCCTGCTTTAAGGTCGTTCAAACTTTCGGCGTGTTGCTCCATTTGCAGCTGAGCTAATTTAGAACGCAAAATTCGCATAGCTGTTTCTTTATTCTGCAGTTGCGAGCGTTCGTTTTGAATTGCCACCACAGTATTAGTTGGCAGGTGCGTGATGCGCACAGCAGAGTCGGTTGTGTTGACACTTTGCCCACCGTGGCCACCGGCGCGGTATACATCAATTTTCAAATCTTTATCGTCTAGTTGTACTTCATCTGGTGCATCAATTCGTGGCAATACTTCTACTAATGCAAAGCTTGTTTGGCGCAAATTATCGCTATTGAATGGGCTGAGCCGCACGAGTCGGTGCACACCGTGCTCACTGCGCAGTTTACCGTATGCAAATGTTCCGTTTATTTCTATAACACTGGTTTTAATACCAGCTTCTTCTCCAGCTGAGCGTTCTGCCATTGTAGTAGTCATGCCGGATTTTTCAGCCCAGCGTAGGTACATTCGCTCCAGCATTTCTGCCCAATCTTGGGCGTCGGTGCCACCAACTCCAGCAGTAATTCGTAAAATCGCATCATGATTATCAAAACTGCCGCTAAACAATAGGTCTTTCCTGCGCGAAGCAAGCTCATTTTCAAAGGCGGTTAACTGCGCGTCGAACTCAGCTTGCATTGAATCATCACCCAGCTGCATCAGCTCAGCAATATCACCCACCTGCGCTTGCAACAATTGCCATGGTTCTACCAATGAACGCAGCGATGCTGCTTGTTTACTTAACTCTTGAGCATGATTCGGATTATTCCATACCTCAGGTACAGCTAGTTGCCTATCTAAGTCATCTAGCTGAGTCGACTTTCCTTCAATATCAAGTCGACTCATTGCGTCATGAATCGCACTTTGCAAAGTAGCTACTCGTTTCTCCAGAGGTTGCATTACATCCTATTGTACCATTGCAACTGCCCAATCCTGAGCATCGTACAACGCATCTTTGTCAAAATCTGAGACTGGAACTTCGAATGGGAGTTTCGTATAGCCTTGTTCTATGGCCATATGGTACGCCAATCGCAGCTCATCGATTTCACCAACACACTCAAATGGCTTCATGACTCCATCAATACCCAGCAATCCCTTAAATGTTTCTAATAATGTTACCCTAGCTAATAAGTCACCCCCCAAGCGTTCATCGAGAATGTCTTTTGCAATAAACGGTGCAAACAAAAGATACGCGTTAGCGCACTTAGGGCAATTACCACACCATACTAACTGTGTATTATCGGCGCCCTGTTGGTAATTTCCAATGTTACATGAGCTAAAAGCGTCTCCAACTTTTGGCCAAGCGTACGTAGAAAATAGTTCTGTAACTTTTAATTCACTAATATTACGAACTGGTGAGCCGACTTGAATAGTGCTAGCAACATATCGTGACACGTACTCAGCAAAAAGCAGTTCGGCTTGCCATGTTTTTGACCATTGGTGGTTAACTGGTAAATCCTCAATCCAGTCGTGGGCCTCGTCACCTTCGTGTGCAATTGCAGCAAGCACAGTTTGCTTATTGAGCAAAACTACTTGCAGCAAAGCATAGCTAAGAACAATATACGTAACTGGTACATGGCCATTTTTGCCGCCAACTTTGCTTGCTTCATTAAGTGCATCTCTATCAATTCGTCGATGCGCGATCCGCACTGGTGCTGACAGCCGATCAAGCACCTTAGGATATGCTGGCCCATTAGAAATGTACCAGGCATCGTAGCTAATGCCATTTTTCTCAAGCAATTGGCCAACCAATAACGAGTCCTTACCACCGCTTTGCAGAGATAATACCCCGCTGCCTGTATACTCTACAGCTACATTTTGCGTGTCACCAGTAGCCCTAAACTGCGCTAGGTCGTGGCGAGCTAGATTGTTTTCGAACGCAAATTGGCTCATGCCCTCTTGGTAAACTTTGTTCAAAAAGTCAGCTTGCCAAGCATCAATTTGCCCCGCTTCAAAAACTATATCATTACTTGGGAAACACTTGTAATACGATGTTCCAACTAGTAGAAATGCAAGTAACAGTGCACTGTCCAACGCCGACCTGCTGTAGGTATCGCTAACGTTGTCGAATTGTATTTCCTCTTTATACACGTGCCCATTACTATGTGCATATTCAAACCAAGCCGTTTTGGTTACTTCATTGAAGCCATAATTTTTAAAGACAAATGTCATAAGCTCTCGACTATCCGTATAAATTTTTCACCGCGATCTGTGAAGTTTTTGAACATGTCAAAACTGGCGCAACCCGGGCTCAGTATTACGACTCCATCTGGTTCGCACCACTCTGCCGCAGTTTTAACGATGCTCTCAAAGTTAGTTGTTTCAAGTAGCTTGATTCTACTGTCATCTACAGATTGGTTACGTAAATCGACAACAAGTCTGTCTCTGTTCGCTCCGTACACCACTACTTTTACTGATTCGTTCGAAGCTACATAGGATGCCAGTTCCGTAAAATCAGCTTTTCTCTCAATCCCACCAAGTAAAATGACACGTGGCTCGGTAAACGACTTTAATGCCGCCAATGACGCCGAAGGCGCAGATGAGTAGCTGTCGTCATAGTACTTTACACTGTTCACTTCGCGCACAAATTTGATTCGGTGCGGTAAGCCTGTGAAGCTCGCTAAACCCTGACGAATAACTGAACGATTTTGAGTATATTCATTGGTAGCCGCTATTGCAGCAGCGGCATTTTCAATGTTGTGAGGCCCCGGTACTGCCAATGCGTCAACATACTCAGCCATTCCGAACGGATACCACATCTTCCGCGCTACCGAATTCTCAGCAATCTGCTTAGCAATATCGTTAGAGGCATTAAAGACTAACACGTCATTTTCGGTTTGATATCGAGTAATATTAGCCTTGGCCTTAACGTAATCTTCCATTGAGTCGTGGATATCTAAATGATCAGGCTCAATGCCAAGCACCACCGCCACATGAGGACTTTTCTGAAGATCCCATAGCTGAAAACTAGATAATTCAAATACTACAACATGACTAGCTTGAACCTTTGGAAGCTCCGTAAGCGCTGGTGTGCCGATATTACCAACCAGATGTACTGTTCTACCTGTCGCTTTTAAAATTGACGCGATAAGACTACTAGTCGTGCCTTTACCTTTCGTGCCGGTTACTCCAATAATAGGCGCTGGGCATTCCTCAAAAAACTCATTAGTAGCCGACCAGACTTTTCCACCATACGGCAGTTTCTTAGGGTGAACACTCGGCGAACGAATGATTAAGTCAAAATCCTCAAGTTTGCTAAAGCTATCTGGGCCCAAAATAGTGTTTGCGCCATTTGGTAAGTCTTCGATTTTGCTACGCTCGTCAACAATAGTTAACTCGTTGCCAGGCATGTGCCAGTATTCATAGCTCGCTTTCCCTTCAAGCCCGTAACCAACAATCGCTATCTTCATAGTCTTACTTTACACTACTTGGAAATAAGATTTCGAGCTTCTCGCTGAGGCCCACAATCTCATCCTTTTCTTCGCTTGTTACCGCTGCGAGCACCCAGGTATTCGCATCTAAGAATAGTTTCGCTGTATCAACCATTTGCTTACAAGTAACAGCCCTGATTGCTTCTGGTACTTTTTCGTATTCTTTCACAATGCCGTCGGCAAAATAGCGGTTAGTGTAAAATCCAGAAATTTGACTAACAGTTTGAGCGCCCATTTGGTAACGGCCCAGCGCATAGCTTTTAGCTGCCTCAAGCTCATTTTCTTCTAATCCACCATCTACAACTGCTTGAACTTCACGAACGATGATATCGAATAAACGACCGGCAGTATCGTGGTTCACTTGACCGCCAAAATCCCAGCTTGAATCATAAAATCCAGCGGTTGTATCTGAAAATATTCCGTAAGCAAGGCCTTTGGCTCTGGCTGCACCATAAATGCGCGAGTGCATTGTGCCGGTCAAAATATGGTCTAAGCAGTTCATCGCCTCTAATTCATCGTCTGTCAGTTCACGTGGCACCATCAAACTTAGGCCGAACGTAATATTGCTTGCTTCTTTGCGGCGAATAATAGTTGGGTTGCCACTTGATAATTCGTCTTTTGGCACCTCAAATCGCTCACCCTTTTCTAACTCCCAGTCTTCCAGCATACGAATGATTTCTTTACGACGGCCATGTAGCTTACCGGCTATCACAAAACGCATATTAT